>VGNW01000006.1 GCA_016865955.1 Chloroflexota bacterium
CTCGCTTCGGCAAATCCCGCACTTCTGACAGAGCCGCGCATCGATAGCGTGAGGTTTTTTCTTCTCACCGGAAATGGCTCCGTGTACGCACCAGCGCACGCAGGCACCGCAGCCGTTGCACTTATCCGTACCGATGGAGTAGGTGATGAGGGCTTTGCACACCCCTGCCGGACATTTCCCTTCTTTGATGTGCGCCTCGTATTCCGGACGGAAGTAACGCAGTGTAGTCAGCACAGGATTAGGCGCGGTCTTGCCCAGCCCGCACAGGGCGGTCTGTGCTACTGTCTCCGCCAGCTCCTCCAGCAGGTCGAGTTGCTTGAACGTTCCCTTTCCCTGGGTAATGTCATTGATTATCTCGAGCATGCGGTCGATTCCCAGCCGGCAGGGCACGCACTTGCCGCACGACTCATCCTGTAAAAATTCCAGGAAATACTTGGCGACATCCACCATGCAGGACTCCTCGTCCATGACCACCATGCCGCCGGAGCCGACCATCGAGCCAGCCTCATACAGCACGTCGAAGTCCACCGGAAGGTCGAACTTGGAGACAGGCAGACAGCCGCCCGAAGGTCCGCCGATCTGGACCGCCTTGATGGGGATGCCGTTGAGGGCACCGCCTCCGATGTCGAACACTACTGAGCGGATGGGTGTTCCCATGGCGACCTCGACAAGGCCGGTGTTTCTAATACGGCCGGTTAGAGCGAGGATTTTAGTGCCCTTGCTGCCCTTGGTCCCTTTCGAGGCAAACCATGCCGATCCGTTTTGAATAATAGCTGGCACGTTCGCCCAGGTCTCTACATTGTTGAGCACCGTGGGCTTGTGATAGAGTCCGTCCACCACGGTATGCACGTCTTTGGGACGGGGCTCGCCCACCTTGCCTTCCAGGGAAGCCATGAGTGCGGTTGACTCGCCGCAGACGAAAGCACCTCCGCCCCGAGCGATACCCACATCGAAAGAGAAAGAAGTGCCCAGGATGTTGTCGCCGAGCAGCCCGAGCTCGCGCATCTGCTCAATTGCAATGCGGGAGTGTTTGACCGCAAGCGGGTATTCGTTTCTGACGTAGATGTAGCCTTTGCGGGCGCCGACAGCCCAGGCGCCTATCATCATGCCCTCCAGCACCAGGTGAGGGTTGCCCTCGAGAACGCACCTGTCCATATATGCCCCGGGATCGCCTTCGTCCGCGTTGCATATCACATACTTCTCATCGCCGGCAGCCTCCTGGCATTCGCTCCACTTGCGCCCGGTGGGGAATCCTCCGCCTCCGCGCCCCCGCAGTCCGGATGCTTTGATTTCTTTGATAATATCTGTCGGTGATACCCGGTCCAGCACTTTGGCCAGCGATGAATATCCGCCGGCTGCTATATAGTCCTCGATACAACAGGGGTCAACCAGGCGGTTAAGCGACAGGAGCTGCCTGTCCTGACGCTGATAGAAGGGTATATCTGCCTCGGTGCGGGCTTTTTTCCCCGAAACCGGGTCTGTGTAGAGCAATCGCTCGATTACGTCGCCCTTTACCACGGTCTGGTATATGATCTCGAAGGCATCATCCGGCGCAACATGGCAATAAAAAACTTTCCCCGGCTCAATGACGACGATGGGTCCCTGCTCGCAGAAACCGTGGCAGCCGGTAGCTCGCAGCCGTACTTTACCGTCCAGTCCCTGCTGTGACAGTTCCTTGCGTAATGCGGCAATCACAGCCGGTGACTGCGATGCCTGACAGCCGGTGCCCCCACACACTATCACCGTGGTTGTGATGTTCTGGCGCTCCTGGCGCAGACGTTTGCGCAGGTGCTCTAGCTCTCGGACGCTATTTAACCTGGACATTCTGCCTGTCCTCCGTTCCCTGACGGCGCAGAGACTCTATGAGTTTGCGGAGTTTCCCTGGTGTCATGTGGTGATGATAAGACCCGTTCTCCCTGATGATCGGTCCCAGTGCGCAGGTGCCCAGACAGTTGACGTGTTCGACGGAGAATAGACCGTCAGGCGTCACTTCGCCGGGGTTGACCCCGAACTGGCTTACTGCCTGCTCGAGAAGGAGGCGGGCGCCCCGAACGTGACAGGCAGTGCCCATGCACATGATTAGATGATTCTTGCCGCAGGGTTTGAGTTTGAAAGCCTTATAAAAAGACGCCACCCGGTAGACTTCCATAAGCGGTACACCGAGGCTGTCAGCGGCAGCCTTCATAGCCTCTTTTGAAATGTAACCGTAGTTTTCTTGAATGTCTTGCAGCACTTCAATAAGCTGATTCGGTTGACTGCGGCGTCCTTTGAGGATTTGCTCCATCGTTCGGGGCGGCATGGTAACCTCCTTATATCGAGAGAGTATGCTTGACTATTATTAAGATACTTGATAGTATCGGTATCGTAAATATGGAATAAATGCATAAATAATGCCTATGGAAAATAGGCAGTAAGGGAGAAGAATTTAATGGGAGGTGAGAAGATTCCTGCATCCCCAAATGATGAACGCTACCTACCCTTTTCTTCCAAGGACCTAGCCCTCTTGTGGCGGATCCAGTTTCCCACTGAAATCGAGCCTGACCAGGCTGAGATTGCGCTGCGCGAGCGCATCAAGGAGCTAAACTGTCTTTATGGGATTTCTCAATTGGCTGAGCGCCATCTGTATTCTCTAGAAGCTCTTCTGCAGGAGCTTGTGAATTTCCTACCCTACTCTTGGCAGTATCCGGAGGTCACCTGTGCTCGAATCCTCTTTAAGGGAAAAACGTACTTGAGCGATGGATTCAGGGTTACCGACTGGCGGCAGTCGTCGCGGATCTATATGTATCATGAGCCGGTGGGAGAGGTCGGAGTTTTTTATCTGGAGGAACGCCCGCCGGCGGATGAAGGTCCTTTTCTGAAAGAGGAGCGCGCCCTGCTGGATGCGGTTGCCGAACAGGTCGGCACCATTGCCACCAGGATATCGGCGGATCTGGAATTGCAGGAGACCAATCGGCAACTGACCCTGGAGCGTAAGGCCTTGCAGGAAGCCAATAACGCCCTGCGGATAGTATTGGCACGCATTGAGCAGGAGAAACAGGAGATTCACCGGGACATTAAAATGAACGTCGAGAAAGTCCTGATGCCAATACTGCATGCCCTGGCCATGCAGTTGCCACCGCCCCAGATAAAATATGTGGATATTCTTAAGACCAACCTCGAGGAAATCACCTCACCGTTCATCAGCCAGTTGTCCTCCTCCTACCATTCGATGACGCCGACCGAGATCGCCATCTGCAACATGATTCGGAACGGAATGCGCACCAAGGAAATTGCGGAGATGCGGGGTGTATCCGAAGCCACTGTCAACCGCCACCGGGAAAAGATAAGACGCAAACTCAATCTCACCAATCAGGATGTCAATCTCGCAACCTTCCTGCAATCGAGCATGTGGGAGACCCAGGCACGAGTGGCGAAATGATTATTGATATCCGTTAGGAAAATGCGAATTAATTGCCTTCGCATACTGAAAGCACTTTCGGGGAAAGGGCTGATTCCAAAATTTAGCTGTGATACTTTCTACTGTTCATCGTACAACTTAGTGGAGAGCCGGCGAAGTCAGCCTCTCAGCAGAAGCAACTATTTAAGTAAAGGTGATACGACATATGAAATCCGCTGTTACTCCGGAGAGCGGACTCAGTTCCGGTAATTTACCTGCTATCGGTAGGCTGAGCTATTATACTCATAAGGTGTTCTGCAATATAATGCATGGGAGGACAGGGTCATGAAGAAGTTGCTTTTAATTCTATTGATAGCGTCTGTCGTATTGACCGCGGGCGGTTGTGGAGAAGGGCTCAGCATTAGTTTGGCTCAATCTGACAAGCACAGAGAGGCTTCGCCCGATGTCGTCCCATCGGAACTGGCTGACCTTGTGGAAGGGAACAGTGAATTCGCTTTTGACCTCTACCAGGCACTCAAAGGTGACGAAGGCAACCTGTTTTATTCTCCATACAGCATTTCGCTGGCTCTGGCTATGACCTACGCCGGGGCAAGAGAAGAGACCGAGGAGCAGATGTCGGGCACACTTCACTTCATCCTGTCGCAAGACCGTCTGCATCCGGCATTCAATAGGCTCGACCTCGAACTTGCCAGCCGGGGGGAAGGCGCAAAAGGCAAAAACGGAGACGGCTTCCGTCTAAACGTAGTTAATGCGATCTGGGGGCAAAAAGACTACCGGTTTCTGACATCGTTTCTCGATATCCTGGCTGAGAATTACGGCGCCGCGTTGAGGCTTCTTGATTTCATAAATGCGCCTGAAGAATCCCGCATAACTATAAACAATTGGGTTAGCGAACAGACTGAGGGCAGGATTGAAGACCTGATTCCGCAGGGTGTTATCGATGAGCTCACGAGACTTGTCCTTACCAATGCTATTTACTTCAATGCGGCATGGCTGTATCCCTTCAATGAGGAGTTAACGGCTGACGGCACATTCCATCTTCTCGATGGCAGCGAGACCGTTGTGCCTATGATGAGCCAGACTAAGTCGTTTGGTTATCTGGATGGTGATGGGTATCAGGCTATTGAACTGCTGTACGGCGGAGGCGAGCTTGCCATGGTGATAATGGTGCCCGATGCCGGTCAGTTTGAGGCATTTGAGGATTCTCTGGACGCTGAAATGGTAGGCGCTATCATAAATCATATTGAGAACAGACAGGTAGCTTTGAGCCTGCCGAAGTTTGAATTCGAATCGGAGTTCAGCCTTGCTGATACCCTTGCAGCGATGGGTATGCCAATCGCTTTTTCCCCTGCAGCCGATTTTTCGGGAATGACGGGCACTAAGGAATTATTTATAGGAGATGTGCTGCATAAAGCGTTTGTGTCCGTAGATGAGGCGGGAACGGAAGCAGCGGCTGCCACCGCGGTAGTAATGAAATTGACGGCCGCTCCCGAGGAGCCGGCAGAGGTCACAGTCGACCATCCTTTTGTCTTCCTCATTTACGATATTGAGACAGAAGCTATTCTATTCCTGGGGCGCGTGGCGAATCCGGGTACTTAAATGAGCAGATGCGTCACGCTCAGGTTATTCGGGCCGAGCCTGTACAATGAAATTGATTTTTGTCCACGGCTCGGGAGAGTGTAAAGAGCTCTGGCATTACCAGCTTAAGCGCTTTCCCGAAGCTGACGCTATCGATCTCCCGGGACATCCCCGCGGAGAACCGTGCACCAGCGTTTATTCCTATGTCGAATGGTTGCGGGGATATATACGCGGTCATAATTACTCACACGCAGTGTTGGCGGGCCATTCGCTGGGAGGCGCAATCGTTCAACTCTATGCATTGAAATACCCACAGGATTTGCAAGGGCTTATCATAATCAGCAGCGGCGCAAAGCTCCGCGTCAGCGCTATGTATCTCGAGATGTTGGGTCAGGCCAAAAACAACCCTGGAGTATTAAAGGATTACTACAATCAATCATTTAAGCTTGTCGATCCCAAAGTCGGAGATGTTCTAAAGAAGCGATGTTTGGAGACTGACCCGGCCGTTTTTCTTAATGATATGCTTTGCTGCGACAAATTTGACATCATGAATCGAACTCACGAAATCGAGTTGCCGACCCTGGTTATATGTGGCAGCGATGACGTAATGACGCCGCCGAAATACAGCAGATACCTCGCCAGCAAAATCGTCGGGGCAAGGGAGCTGATAATTGAGGGCGGCACTCATATGGTTCTCGCTGAACAGCCTTTGGCGGTCAATAAGGCTATCGAAGATTTTCTCAAAAGCCTCTAAGAAATTGCCCTCAATTTATCTCCGGAGCAAGTGGTTCACCACGAGGTCAGGTCTTCGACCGTTTTGTTATCGAGTTTCTCCAGAACTGCCGTGAGAAGTTTGACGCTTTTATCGAAATCGTCTCTATAGAAGATAGCGTTGTGGCTGTGGATGTATCTCGTAGGTATTCCCAGCACCACGGTGGGCACGCCGGTCTTATGCAAGTGAATAGCTGACCCATCTGTCGCGCCGCCCTCAATCGCGGAGAGCTGCAGCGGGATGTTTTTTTCTCTGGCTGTGTCGATTACCAGGTCGCGCAGCTTGAGATTGGGAATCATTCTGGCATCGTAAACGCATAGAACAGGACCGGCGCCGAGCTTGATCGCCGACTCTTCGGGTTTGACCCCCGGCGTGTCGCCGGCAATGTCCACCTCGGTGACTATCGCTACATCGGGGCTGACCGCTTCAACACTGGTAACTGCTCCTCTCGGTCCTACCTCCTCCTGGACGGTTGCGACGCCGAAAATTGTATTAGGGTGGCTTTTGCCTTTCAGTTTCTGCATTGCGGCAATCATCAAGGCGCAGCCCAGGCGGTCGTCCAGAGCTTTTGCCAGATACGTTCCCGGTTTTGACATCGTTTTGAATTCACTGACAGGAATGATAGGGTCGCCGACCCGCACTCCTGCCTGTTCCACCTGTTCCTGTGATGTTGCACCTATGTCGATGTACATATCCTTTTTCTCGACCAGTTTCTTTCTTTCGTCTGCCGACATAAGGTGAGGCGGCTTGGAGCCGGTGACGCCGATTACATCGCCTTTGTGGGTTTTTATGAGCACGCGCTGCGCGAGTATCACCTGATCCCACCATCCGCCCAGCGGCGTGAATTTGATAAAGCCCTCTTTAGTGATGTGCTTGACCATGAAACCGATTTCATCCATGTGACCTGCCAGGAGCACCTTCGGCTTCTCCTTGTCGCCGCTCATTTTGCAGATGAGGCTGCCTATTTTGTCCTGCGTAATGGTGCCCAGAGGCTTCATGTAGCGTTTAATCACGTTTCTAATCTCTGCCTCATAACCGGGAACCCCGTTCGCCTCTGTCAGTTCCTGCAGCATTTTCTCTAATTTGTCCATGTATTCCTCCCGGAGAGAATTGTAGCTCAGTGTCAGGTAAAAGAAGAGTCGGGGCGAGTGGATTTGAACCACCGACCTCAGCGTCCCGAACGCTGCGCGCTAACCAGGCTGCGCTACGCCCCGATTATGCACGATT
Organism: Chloroflexota bacterium; assembly: GCA_016865955.1. Classification (GTDB taxonomy): domain Bacteria; phylum Chloroflexota; class Dehalococcoidia; order SZUA-161; family SZUA-161; genus VGNW01. The sequence continues at coordinate 6,975 of VGNW01000006.1, forward strand.
ATAGCTTAATGGTTCTGCTTTCGCAATGAAAATCGCATCAGCAGCCAAGACAGCCATTGCTGTGTACAGGCTCAGGCTTACAAGAAGTAGCATTATGTGACTTAAATCACATACTTAAACAGCAAGTTCGCTTAAATTACCCATATACTGGACGAGCTACTAGGATAGTTCTCGTCGAAAAAGGAGGTGGAGAAATGATGTCTCGGTTCAAGTGCAATGTTTGCGGCTACGTATACCAGCCGGCATTGGGGGATAAGAAGGGGAATATCGAACCTGGCACCCCGTTTGAAGACCTTCCTGTAGGCTGGAAGTGCCCCACTTGTGGTGCAACGCAGCATAAATTCCACAAAGATGAGCCTGTGTGTCGCACCTGATTTCATGGAGCAGATTGAGGCACAATCTTGCCCAGGGTGATTTACATGCATTACGGCATGTGATAGAATAAAAAATGGTGAATTCTGGCACAATCCCGCTAATAAAGGAGTGAATATGGCCGAGAAGAAGAGTATAGACCCTGTAGTAGTGGAAATGCTTAAAAAGGCTGAAGCCGAGGGAGTTTCCACGGCTTTCAAACGCGCTGATGAGACCAAGCCCTGCCCTATCGGTCATGAGGGGAATTGCTGTAAACACTGCTTTATGGGCCCCTGTCGTCTGACTGGTAAGACCACCGTGGGTATTTGTGGTGCGACAAAGTCGACTGTCTCAGCACGAAACCTGGCTCGCGGTGTTGCCGGTGGTACTGCTGCTCACTCTGATCACGGACGCGGCATGGCTTTGACGCTACTGGCGGCTGCCACAGGCGAGGCGCCGGACTACCGTGTGAAAGATGAGAGAAAGCTGAGAAGGGTGGCAGGCTATCTGGGCGTACCCGTAGATGGACGAGAGGTCAATGAGATAGCCAAAGATGTTGCCTTGAAGGCACTTGGCGAGTTCGGTAAGCAGGAAGGAGAGCTGATTTATGTCAGCAGGGCACCGGCAAAGCGTCAGGCTATATGGCGCAAGCTGGGAGTTGTGCCCAGAGGCATTGACAGAGAAGTCGTCGAGGTGCTGCACCGCACCAGCATTGGCGTGGACCAGGATGCGGAGCATATTTTAGACCATTCGGTACGGTGCGCTCTGGCTGATGGCTGGGGCGGCTCTATGCTCAGCACGGACATCAGCGATATACTGTTCGGCACGCCAGGCCCGATAGCGTCCGGCTCCAATTTCGGCGTGCTCCGTGAAGATGAGGTAAACGTCATAATCCACGGCCATGAGCCAACTCTCTCCGAGTTGATTGTGGCGGCAGCAAACGATCCTGAGATTCTAGCGTATGCTAAATCGAAAGGCGCCAAGGGCGTGAACCTCGCCGGCATCTGCTGCACCGCTAATGAAGTCTTGATGAGACAGGGCGTACCCCTGCTGGGCAACTTCCTGGCTCAAGAGCTATCCGTCCTAACCGGCGCTGTAGATGCTATGGTAGTAGATATTCAGTGCGTCATGCAGGGTCTGGTTGAAGTTGCCAAGAATTACCACACCAAGATAATTACTACTTCCCCCAAGGCGAAGATTGAAGGCGCTACCCACATCGAGTTCCATGAGCACAAAGCGATGGAGATAGCTAAGTCGATTCTGCGTATGGCTATCGACAATTATGCCAAGAGGGGCAAGGTGTTCATACCGGATTATCAGGACCATCTGGTGGCGGGCTTCTCTCACGAATACATTGCATATATGCTGGGTGGCAGCCTGCGCGAGTCCTTCCGCCCCCTGAACGATGCTATCATGACGGGACGCATTCGCGGCGCTGCCGGTGTGGTCGGCTGCAACAACCCCAGGGTGACCCAGGACGACCCGCACCTGTACGTTGTTCAAGAGTTAATTAAGAATGATATTCTGGTGGTTACCACCGGGTGCAACGCCATAGCCTGCGCCAAGGCTGGTCTGCTTACACCCGAGGTTATGGAGCAGTGCGGCCCCGGCTTGAAGGAAATCTGTCAGACTATCGGTATCCCGCCGGTGCTCCATATGGGCTCCTGCGTGGACAATACCCGTATCCTGACCGTGCTGACCCAGTCTGCCTGCGAGGGTGGCCTGGGTGAAGACATCAGCGACCTGCCTGTGGCTGGGTTCGCTCCGGAGTGGATGTCTGAAAAGGCGCTCAGTATCGGTACTTATGTCGTAGCTTCCGGCGTGACAACCTGGATGGGCGTTGGTTCTCCGGTGGCTGGCAGCCCTGAGGTAGTTAAATTAATTACCGAAGGATACCAGAAGAAGTTCGGCGCAGCCTGGTACTTCGAGCCTGACCACAAGAAGGCTGTACAGGAGGCAATAGCTCACATTGATTCTAAGAGAAAGGCGCTCAAGCTGGTGGAGTACGACCCGAAGCGGTTTGCCAAGAGCGCAACCTATCTGCCGGGCGATTACTTCCCAGCCGAGAAGCACGGTGCTTACTCGCTGAAATAGAGGGCTTTAAGGTCAAGTAAATGAAAAAGGGCGCAGCCCGCAGGGCTGCGCCCTTTTATGTTGTTCTTAAGCTATTGGCTTTCACGCCAGGGCACAATTCGCCTGCTGACTATCCCCAGAAGCCAGTTCAGTATCAAGCCGAGGGCGGCGATAACCGCTATAGCAACGTAGATTCTTTCCACCCGCAGAGTCTGCCAGGATAACCAGAGCATGGCACCGATGCCTTTCGTGGCTATGGTGAGCTCCGCCACCACTGTCAGAAGCAGAGATATACCTAACGCCAGTCGGAATCCGGCTAAAGCCACCGGCAGGCTTCCCGGCAATATCACCCTGGTGAAAGTCTTAAATCTGCTCGCTCCATAGTTCTGCGCCACATCGAAGTAAATCGGGGCTATACTGTTCACTCCGGCGATACAATTAATCAGCACGGGGAAAAAGGCTCCCAGGGCTATTAATAAGATAATAGGGCTCTCGCCGATGCCTACTACCAGCATAATTAACGGTAGCAGTGCGATTTTCGGCAGAGGGTACACCACTGAGACCACGGGGTCAAGTATTGCCCTCAGCGTTTTCGACCAACCCATGGCCAATCCGATTATCAAGCCCGGGATGGAGCCGGCGAGGAAACCTAAAATCATCCTGATTAAGGTTGTATAGACATGCTCTCCCAGGTTTCCGCTGCGGCCGAGGCGCACAGTGGCTGTGACTATGGTCGATGGCGATACAATGAAGGCTGAATTGACCCAATTAAGGTCTACAGCCGCTTCCCACATACCGAGCAGAAAAGCCGCCGCGAGGACGGATATCCAGGTCTCTCTTTTAACTTCTTTAAGCTTCTTAAGCATTCCGGTCATGAAAGCGGAGCCGTAGTTTTATCGACCTCTTCTTTAATTTGCCGCCAGATTTCGTTTCTCATGCTGATGAACTCGCTGGCGTGTTCGCCGTTTACATTTCGGGGGCGGGACAGGTTAACATTAATCTCTTGCTTTATCTGCCCCGGCCTGGCGGTCATCAGAATAATGCGGTCGGCGAGCGTGATTGCCTCTTCTATATCGTGCGTTATATAAATCACCGACTTTCGATATTCCCTCTGGATGTTGAGGAGTTCCTCTTGCAGAATTACCCGCATCTGGGCGTCCAGGGAGGCAAAAGGCTCATCCATGAGCAGGATTTCTGCGCCGCTGACAAAAGCGCGAGCCAGCCCCACCCGCTGCTTCATCCCTGATGAAAGCTGGTGCGGATAATTTTTTGTAAAACCGGCAAGGTGCATCTTCTCGATAAGAGGCATTGCCATGCCGTATCTATCTTTCCTGGATATCTTTTGAGTTTCCAGCCCGAAGCAGACATTATCGATGACATTTATCCAGGGGAAAACGCCGTGCTCCTGGAAAACGAGTGCCGTAGCGGGTTTATTGTTATCTTTGACGCCTTCGTAGATTACCTTGCCTTCTGTGGGTTGCAGTATGCCTGCAATTATGCGAAGCAGTGTAGTCTTGCCGCAGCCGCTGGGACCAAGAATGCAGAGAAATTCCTGCTCATTGGTCTTAAAGCTTATATTGCTCAGAGCGTGAATAATCCCGTTTTTAGTCTGAAACCGCTTGGAAATCTGCCGGCAATCTATTTTCATTCAATATCCCAAACTCATGGCTTCGCGTTACATTCCTGTGTAACCCAGAAGCTCGGCAACCTTCACTTCCGGGAAAAATCTATAGTGCAACCCGCTTGTTCTCTTTTTTGCTACAGGTCTGTACAGTTTTGTTATGAGAGATATGAAGGGGGAAACTTCTGCGAATAGATATGGATTGTCTTTGGCCAGGAAATAACTGCATAGAGATACCATGCGTAGCAGTTTTTTTCTATCCGGTGAAAGCCAGGGATAATCCAGTCTTCGATTAGCCCAGGTGAAGTTTGCCCACTCTTCCAGATTCTGGGGTGCCTTAAGACCGTTTCCAAGACAGAGGTCGAATAACTCCGTGCCCGGATAAGGATTGATTATCTGTACTCCAACAGTTGCCTTGGGATTATCCTCTATGAGTCGTAACATCAGGTTTGTGGTCTTGGCTAAATCGGTCTCCGACTCGCCCGGGGTGCCGACTAAGAAAAGATAACGCGGCCTCATTTTGTACTTGGCGAGTCTGCGGTTCACAGGGACTATCTCGGAAACATCTATGTCCTTTCTTAAGACATCAGCGATACGCTGGGAACCTGATTCAATGCCGATTACCAGCGAAAGGCAGCCGCTTCTCTCGATAAGGCTCAGAAAGTCATCATCTATTTTCGAGAGTAAATCCAGCCGTATGTCCCCTTTGCCCCAGGCAATACCCAGGTTCTGTTTTATCATACCCTCAAAAATCTGATAAGCTCTATTCGGATCGGTAAAGAAATTGTCATCGCTGAATGCAACAGCCCTTATACCGTAGTCATTCACCAGGCGTTTTATCCTTGATACGGTTTCCTCTGCGCTAAGTCCTCGCCAGCGCCTCGCTCCAAAGGCGGTGTTGTAGCAAAAGGCGCAGTTATAGGGACAACCACGGCTGGTTTCAAAGGGGGCGGTATCTATCCCCAACATGCTCATCATATGTGATTTCAGGTCGATAAGATGATACGAAAGCGGAGCTTGTTTGTTCAGGTCAATTAGGGGACGGGGTTCGGTCTGTTTTATTTCACTGCCATCCTTGTACCATATACCTTTTACTTTATCTTGGGCTTGCTTGTGCCCTAAAGCGCTGACCAGCTCGAAAAAGGTTTCCTCGCCTTCACCCTGGACCACTATGTCAACATATGGATTCTTGAGTGTCTGTTGAGGCAACAAACTGGCGTGAACACCTCCCCAGACTACCGGCACATCGCTGTTTCGTTTAACAATCTCTGAGGCTTTTAGTGCCCACCGTATCTGAGGCCCCGTCATTGCAGTGACACCGACGCAAATAGGCTTTGCCTTCAGCTCGGAAAGCAGGGCTTTCTCCCAATCAGCCTCTGTTCGTTGGTCGATAATCCTCACTTTATAACCGGCTACGTCCAACGGTGTGGCGACCGACATGAGTCCCAGAGGCATAGAGGCACGGCGGGAAGGAGTTCGATTGAATCTGAGCCTCGGCTGAATCAAGACGACATCCATACGTTATCCCTCTGTATTTTCGGGAGTTATTCCAGTACCTTATTAGCATAATCTATAAATGTTGTGTCGATAAGCTGTTCCTCTGCTATTTTCTTGTCAATGTAACCGCTATCATAAGCCCAGTCTTGGAACGCGAGAACATTCTCTATATTCATTCTCCCATCGAGAGCTTGGGGAGTCCAGGGGGAACTAAGTAGGGTATCTCTATCCATGCCGGTGTACTTTTCGGCTATCTCAAGGTTTCTCTCGGTTTTGCCCTCCATGCGCTGCCTAACGCCTTTGAGATATGCAACCATGAACTTCTTTCCTATATCGGGATTATCCTCAAGCAGAGTTGGCCCGAACATAACATATGATACATGAAAACCGGGTATCGCATCATTAAATAAAGCCAAGACCTCGGCGCAACCCAAACTTTTCACCTGGACTATCTGCAATGCGCCGAGTGTTGCAACTTCTATCGAGCCGCTCCCAAGAGCTGTTACGATATCTGGGCGGCTCATCTTGGTGATAACAACGTCGTTTAGGGTTAAGCTTTCTGTCTTCAGTATTTGTTCTGTAGCGAAGTCGTCTATACAAGCCGTGCAGGGCATAAAAATCTGCTTGCCTTTTAACTCGGCCACTGTATCCAATACGCCGCTGTCGTAGAGGTCTTTTTTAGCTACGAGAGCCTGGCTTCCCTCTTTGGCGTCAATATAGGCATGGCTTGCAACTATCTTAATGTTCATATCTTGAGCAATGGCGTTAAAAAGCCCGGCGCTTATAGACCCGGCAGCTACATCGAGATCTCCCTGGATAAGCAGAGGCAAGGCTTGTGTAACTGAGGTGAATTTAACAAACTCAGCATTAAGTCCCTGTTCAGCAAAAAAACCTTCCTCTTGGGCGATATAAAAAGGTAGATATGTGATATAGGGCAGGTCTACTATCTTTAGAGATATTAATTCAGTACTCCCCTTTTCAGTACACGCGGGAAGAGAAGTAGATAACAACAATACCAGCCATATCAAAACTACCAAAGACAATTTCACACGTTTTCTCCCTGTTGCAGGACTATTAATTATATTCATTCAGTATCTCCGAACTACGTTAAATTTGATTACCCTTTTTCTTCAAAAGGTGCATGGTTGCGATTTTGCCCGAGGTGGATAAAGGCTGTATTCGCTTAACTTTTAGTGTATTCACCTGAGACCAGAAACCTGCGGCAAGTTTACCTCCGTAGGCATTTCGTCGCAGTTCATTAAGCACCGTGTCTATGACAGCGTCGTTGTCAACCCCACCGACTGCAGGATTTATGATGAGGCTAATGCATGTTTGCCCCCTTTCATCCTCCTCTTCAATAAGCTGGTAGTCTGTAGATGCCCCGCCGTACTTGCCTGGCAGAACTTCCTCCAAAATGCGAACAAAGTCGGAACCAAGGATAGTCATACCGCTGCCTGTAAGTTTGGCATAACTCCTGATATCGTGCAGATGGGTAGTGAGACCCATTTGCTCAAACAGGCAACCGCACTTAGTATTCTGGGCAATGCCATAATCATCGCTTTCAACATTGAGTATTATTTTAGGGGATGATTTCAGAAGGCTGGTAAAGAGAAATGAGTTCACATTTATATCGTAGTGAAATACTTTCCGTTGGTGCTGGATTAATGCTATCGTGTCAGTGAACAGATGTATGTCATCGGGAGCAGATGCTCCCAGGCAGCCGCAGCCAATCAGGCCGATTTCTGTAATCCAGTACCTCGGACAAACAGTCGCTCCGGTGGCTTCGATTTGCTTGCGCTTTGCTTCAGTTAGCGGCTCTCCTCCCCCGAAGAAGTGGCAGCCTGAGATGTCTAGGTCATTTCCCATAGCTGCCTGACAAACTTTGACTATAGAGCTGGTGAAGCAACTCAAACTGCAACTGCCATATTTCTTTTTAGTTTCTGCCATCCATCTCGCTACGGTAACTGCCTGGTCCAGGCTAACATTTTCCGGGTATGGTAATTTTGCACCCCATAATCTGCCACCGTAAATGATGTACCTTAAGGCTATCCTGTCTCTGCAAGAAGCTTGCACGTCCTTTTCGTTTACTTGCGAGAACCATCTGAGAACCGGGTTCCCTGCTTGCCAATGATGCAACAGTCCACCTACACCGGCTGAGGATGGCAGCAGGGGAAACCATATGCCTAGAGGTGAACCGAGAGCATTGGATACTGCAAGTGATGGGGGATAATAGTAGCTGAGGTCAGTCCGATGTTTTAAATCGAGCATAGTCCGTGTTCCTGCACTCCGCGACCCGCTGCTCCGGACGTAGTAATAGCCGGGAAGATACGGATTATCGAAATCGCGTTCGTGAACATGGAAAGTCGTTCCGCCTCTGACCAAGTCCCTTTTCCCTTTGAACTCCTCCCAGCTTATATAGACACCTTGTGAAAGCAGCTTATTCAGCGTGGCTTCTATTCCGTCCTTATTAATGGATTTATCGAGGTCCCCGAATTCACAGCCAGCCAGTTTAAGCAGCTTGAGGTAGGGGCTCTTGGGATTGGCGTAAATTCCTTTCTCAACCAGGCTCAGGAAATTCCTTTCGCGGTTCTGTAGTCGTTCGGGGATAACCCTTTTACTATCCTCAAGCGTGATTCTATGTTTCAGGGAAGTGCGCAAATCCCAGGCAAGACTGGAGTATTTCGATACTTCGGAGATAACAGGCAATTTCACAACCAGCCTCTATACAACTAATATTAATCTGAGATATAACTTCGCAATCATTCAATCAGCATAGCTTGAGCCTGAGAAACAATCACTGATGTTGTTAACAGTCAAAACACCCATAAGTCCCAGAGCCATAGAGGCGCGGCGTGAAGGGGTTCGATTGAATCTGAGCAACGGCTGAATCGAGACGACTTCCATATGTTATCCCTTAGTATTTGCCGGAGTTATTCCGAGCACTTTCTGGGCATAATCGATGAAGCGGGTGTCTATAAGCTGTTCTTCGGCTACTTTCTGGTCGATGTAATCTTCTTCATAAGCCCAATCCTGGAATGCGAGGATGCTTTCTATGTTTATTCTCCCGTCAGCATATGTGGGAGTCCAGGGATCCTTAAGCAGAGTTTCCCTGTCAGTGCCGGTAAATTCTTCGGCAAGCTGGAGATTCCTCTCCGTTTTGCCTTCGCTCCATTGCTTAATCCCTTTGAGGTAGGCTACCATGAATCTCTTCCCGGCATCGGGGTTGCTTTCGTTCAAAGTCGGCCCGAACATCATGAATACGTATTGGAAATCGGGTATAACATTACTTATAGGCTCCAGAGTGACGGCATAACCCATAGATTGCACCTGTGTTATTGCCGGTGTGGACAAATAGGCAGCATCTATCGCCCGGTTATCGAATGCGGTGATTGTCTCCTGTGAGTTTAACTTGAGGATCGTAACTTCATCAAGTGTCAGGCCAGCACTATCTAGAACTTGCGCCAGCGCGAAATCGTTTATACATGCGGTGCAAGACGTGGCAACCCCCCTGCCGTCAAGCTCCGCAATTGTATCCAACTCACCGCTATCGTAGAGATCTTTTCTCACTACAATGGCCGGGTGTTTACTATCACGACCTACATAGCTGGAGCCTGCCACAATTCTTAAGTTTACATTCTGAGCGACAGCATTGATTAAGCCGGCGTTGATAGAGCCTAATACAACGTCCAACTCGCCCTGAGCTAAGGGGAGCAAGGCTTGAGTAGCTGATGGGAACTTCACGAATTCAGCCTCGATTCCCTGCTCGGCAAAAAAACCTTCCTGCTGCGAAATATAAAATGGAGTATATCCTACATAGGGAAGGATAGCTATTTTCAGGTGAATTTGTTCTTTCGGCTCATTCGAGCAGCCGGGAAGGGTAGCTGTAACTAAAACTAATATCAGGAAAGCGACAATTAACAGCTTGCCTCTCATCCCTGTCGACTTGGATGAAACCTTTACCATTCGAATCCTCCCCTTTTCCCTGAATTATATTCGAAAACAGTTACCCTTTTTTCACCAGATGCATCGGTATTATTTTGCCGAATGAGGACAGAGGCGCCATACGTTTCACTTGAATCGTGTTCATCTGCGACCAGAATCCGGCAGCCAATTTCCCGCCGTAGGCACTCCGACGTAGTTCTTCAAGCACAGTATCTATGACCTGCTTCTCATCTATGTTACCAACGCGCGGGTCGATAACCAGGCTTAGACGAGTCTGGCCGCTGTCCTCCTCCTCCAGTAATTGATAATCTATGGCTGCCCCTCCGAATTTACCGGGGAGAACGCTTTCCAGAATGCGGACGAAATCGGTACCTACAATGGTAACACCGCTGCCAGTCAATTTGGAAAAGCTCCTTATGCTATGCACGTGCACTTTGAGGCCCAGTTCTTCAAACAGGCAGCCGCATCTTACGTTTTCTACAACGCCGTAATCATCGCTCTCCATGTTTAATAATATCTTCGGCGAAGATGGTAAAAGACAAGTAAGAAGAAAGGCATTTACCTCTAAATCGCTATTCTTGACCTTTCTGCTGTGTTGAATCAAAGCCACCGAGTCATAAAATAAGTGGACGTCATCGATGGCACGGCCTCCGGGGCAGCTAAGCCCTATGTTGTCGATTTCACTTATAAAGTAACCTGAGGTGACCGAGGTTCCGCTGGCTCTTATTTGCTCCAGTTTTGCTTCAGTCAGGGGCTCGCCGGTGACGAAAAAGTAACTGCCGCTAATATCGAGCCGGTTCTCTATCGCAGCCTGGCTTACCTTAACCGCTGAACTGACGAAACAATGCAGGATACTTCCCCCGAATTGCTTTTTGGCATATGCCAGCCACTGTGCTATTTTCACTGCTTGATCAGGGCTTACATACTCAGGTTTTACCAGCTTTGCTCCCCATAGCTTGCCCCCGTAGATAACATATCTTGAGGCTAGCCTGTCACGCAATGATGCCTGCGTCTGGCTTTCATTTACAGGGGAGAACCATTTAAGAACCGGATGCCCTATGATATAGTACCTCAGTAAAGTGCTGATACCCGCCTTAGAAGGAAATGGGGGAAGCCAGGCTACTACGGGGAGATTATTTATATCGTTAATTTTTAGCCATATCGGCCTGTAATAAGTCGTATCCATCAGGTGCCCTAAGTCGAACATTGTCCGTGTCCCTGCGCTCCGCGAACCGCTGCTCCTGACGTAGTAGTACCCGGGAATGTAGGGGTTATCGAAATCGCGCTCGTTTATATGGAAAGTCGTCCCGCCTCTGACCAGTTCTTTTTTTCCTTTGAACTCCTCCCAGCTTATATAGACGCCTTCGGCTAGCAATTTACTCAGTGTAGCTTCAATCCCATCTCCATTCACGGATTTTTTGAAGTCTCCGAGTTCGCAGCCAGCCAGCCCGAGCAGTTTAAAATAGGGACTTTCGGGGTTGGCGTAAATTCCTTTCTCAACCAGGTTCAGGAAATTCCTTTCGCGGTTCTGTAACCGTTCGGCGATGACCCTTTTACTATCTTCGAGAGTGATTGTATGTTTAAGAAAAGCGCGTAAATCCCAGGCAAGACTGGAGTATTTTATCATCTCTGAGATAACTGGCACTTTCATATTTTACCTATGCGTTATAATTATGCTGGCACAACGCTTGACTGGCAGGGCTCATGGTAAGATGGCGAGCAATGACCGCTCGCAGATAACGTGCTCGACTAATAACGTCGTTGTGGGCATAAAGTTAAAGGCTTATAATTATTAGGCTTTATTATGATGCAAACAAAACAAAAAGCCAAGTACTGGGACAATCTGGCTAAAAATTCGGCGAGTGCAACCCGCTTTGACGACCTCATGGCTGAACAATACCGGCGGGTTCATCTGAATCTGCTTTCCGGATGGACTGATGTCAGGGAAAGCCGGAGAATTCTCAAGACAGACCTTTTTGCCGAAGCTATGCATCCTAACCGCGCTTTCCTGTGTGAGATAATGAAAATCAATAAAAATGTTGTTGGCATCGACATTTCCCCGGAAATAGCCTCTATGGCTAGGAAGAGAGCGGCACGGCATTGTGAAGATTTCTCCGATGCCTATCTGGGTTGCGATGTCAAGAATTTGCCTTTTGCCAATAACTCCTTTGACCTGATAATCTCTGATTCAACCCTGGACCACTTTCACCGCGAAGATGAAATCGTTACAGCTCTATTAGAGTTGAGTCGTGTTATCAAGCCGGGGGGCACTCTTATCTTAACTATGGACAATAAAAGTAACGTTACCGAGCCGCTGTTCAGATTGTGGATATTGCTCGGGCTCAGCCCCTTTTTCATCGGTAAGACATATTCCGTTAAAGAGCTGAAACAGGCACTGGAAAGCGTGGGATTGCATGTTGTGGATACGACTGCGATTATGCACAATCCCCGATTTTTCACTAAAGCCGTAATCGCTCTTATTCGCAAAATAGCCCCTCGAAGGTTCGATGGCTTGATTAGGAAGACCTTGGTTTTCTTTGACAGTCTGGAACGCAGAAGAACCAGGTATCTAACAGCTCAGTTCATCGCAGCCAAAGCGGTGAAAACCGTGTAATGGAATATGTTTGACATAATGTAATACTGAAAAAGGAGGGAGGGCGTTAATGGCTAGAGCGAAAATGGGCAGGGCGGCAATATATCACGGGCTCGGTCACCCAATGGAGATTAAAAAGTATCCGGTGCCCGAGCCAGAGCCTGGGGCTATTCTGGTCAAGACAAGAAGGGCGAATATCTGTGGCTCGGACCTGCACATGTGGCGGGGCGATGTCGACCTCGCCGGACTGGGGCAACCCATGCCGGTGATTCTGGGGCATGAGATGGTGGGCGCTGTGGAGAAGCTGGGAGCGGGTGTCTCTACCGATTCGGCGGGACAGCCATTGGCGGAAGGGGACAGGGTGGTGTATCGGTACTTCGTACCCTGCGGGCGCTGCCGTTCTTGCCTTAGGGGTAACGATGCAGCTTGCCCCGCTGCCTATATTACCGTAGTCAATCCCTGCGAGCCTCCGCCTCATTTCCGGGGTGCTTATGCGGAATACTATTATCTGATACCCAATCAGACTGTATTCAAGGTGCCCGACGACCTCCCCGATGAGATTGTAGCCCCGGTAAACTGCGCTCTCTCCGAGGTTATTTATGGCCTCGATAAGGTGAACTTCAGCTTCGGCGAGACAGTAGCCATACAGGGTGCCGGAGGTCTGGGAATCTATGCCACTGCGGTTGCCAAAGAGATGGGTGCAGCCAAGGTTATAGTCATCGATAGCATCGATGAGCGGTTGGAGTTGGCGAAGGCTTTCGGCGCCGACGAGATAATAGACATGAAGGAGTTCAAGGAATCGTACGAACGGTCGGGTAAGGTGAAAGAACTCACCGGCGGCTGGGGCGCGGATGTCGTTGTTGAGGTTGTGGGCTTTCCGCAGGTCATCCCCGAGGGCATAGACATGCTGGGCAACGGAGGGCGTTATCTGGAGCTGGGCAATGTGAGCCCGCTCAAATATTTCGAATTCGACCCCTCTTCATTAGTGATCAATGGGAAGAGCATCTACGGAATGGCTCTCTACACCGCTGAAGCTATGAAAAAGGCACTCGATTTCTTGAGTCGCACAAAGAATAAATATCCCTTCGATAAAATACTGGCTCGCGACTACCCGCTTGAGAAAATAAACAGAGCCTTCGAAGAGCAGAACAAGGGACTGGTTACCCGGTCTAGCATTGTAATGTAATTTTTTGCAGCGGTACATATAAAGGAGTAGGTTGGAGCATCTGCTCCAACCGGGCAGCGGTGGCAATTCGCAAATTGCCACCGCCATTTGTCCGAATATCAGACGGATGGAACAGGCAACCATCGAACAACTAAAAAAGGTAGAGATTAGAGAGACCGCGCGATTGCTCGCCCTGGCATTTTCAACACGCCCCGGACTTATCAAGATATTGAAGGGTCAGCGCGACAAGGAATGCAGGGCAATCGCGATGTTCGAGTTTTCGTTGAAACATCAGCCGGGCAACACCCTGGCAGCTAAAAAAGACAATCGTATAGTTGGGGTGATTCGGTTCGTGGAGTGGCCTCACTGCCAGTTATCGCCGCTGCAACTATTAAGGTTCTTCCCGACCATGCTTGTTGAGATGAGAAGCACAGCTCTGCACTATGCCAGACAGGGATTGACCTGGTACAGGCTCGACCCCAAGCAGCCGCACTGGCATATCGACCCCATAGCCGTGATTCCTGAGATGCACAGGCAGGGAATCGGAAGCCAGCTTCTGACCTGCTTCTGTAAGCAGATGGACGAAAAGGGCGACAGAGCGTATCTGGAGACAGACAAACCGGAATATGTGCGGCTCTACGGGCGTTTCGGCTTCGAGGTGACCGGGGAAGCCGACGTTCATAGTCGGCATTTCTGGTTCATGTGGCGCAAACCACGCGGAAAATCTGCCAACCAACCCTGAAATCCTGTCGTAGAGGCAGATTTATCTACCTGCTGAGGATTCTACTGAAATCCTCTCCCTTGATGGGAGAGGTTGGGTGAGGGTGAAACGCGTTCACTTCACCTTCGCTCGTATTAGGCGCGGCAACCGCGCCCCTACAGGGTGGGTTGGAGCATCTGCTCCAACCGTGCGGATGTTTGGATTTTCAATGATGGAGGGCGGGTTTCCCAACCCGCCTATTAGTAGACTAGCCGAATCCCAGCCCTCTTTCTTTGAGGCTGATGTGGCGCTGCTGCCCGATGATGATGTGGTCGAGAACCTCGATATCCAGAAGCTTGCCTGCTTTGACAATCTGCTCGGTCACTTTGACATCTTCGGGACTGGGCGCGGGGTCGCCGGAAGGGTGATTGTGCACCACTATCAGGGCAGGGCAGTTCTCTCTTACTGCCTCTTTGAAAAGCTCTCCTACCCTGATAAGTGAGGTGTTGATGCTGCCTCTATATACCCGGGGGGTGCCCAGCACCTGATTTTTGGTGTTGAGGAGCACCAGCCACAGTTCTTCCTGTTCCAGAAATGCCATCTCTCCCTGCAGCAGGTTGACTATGTCTGCGGGCGATTTGACAATCGGGTGCTCTTCGGGCTGTGTGGATACCAGTCTGCGTCCCAGCTCCAGCGCGGCTTTTATCTGGGCTGACTTCGCCTCTCCTACACCATGTTCCTGACAGAGTTGCCCGAAACCGGCTTTGGCCAGTCCGGCGAGACCGCGGAACTTTGTCAGCAGCCTTGCTGAGAGGTTCAAAACGCTTTCGGAGGTTGCGCCTGTTCTGAGGATGATGGCAAGGAGTTCACTGTTGGAAAGTGAGGAGGCTCCGTACTGTTTGAGCCGTTCTCTGGGGCGTTCTGTGGCGGGCAGTTCCCGAATCAGGGGATAGTACTCCACAACACCGGAACGGCTCATGGCTGCCTCCTAATTCGAGTATGCAGGGGCACGGTGCACCGTGCCCCTGCATTTTTTCGCTATTTGAAGCAGTGTGTTCTACTTAACCTCAACGACGGCGCCGGCTGCGGTCAGCTTCTCTTTCAGTGTGGCAGCTTCAGCCTTGGTGATGCCCTCTTTTATCGGCTTGGGGGCGCTTTCCACCAGCTCCTTCGCTTCCTTAAGCCCCAGGGTTGTTACCTCGCGGACTGCCTTGATGACGCTTATCTTGTTCGCGCCGACCTCTTTGAGTATCACGGTGAACTCGGTCTGTTCCTCCACAGGGGCGGCAGCAGGAGCGCCGGCAGCTCCGCCAGCCGCAGCAGCACCCGCAGGAGCAGCCATCATAGGTACAGCAGCGCTGATGCCGAATGTCTCCTCAAGCGCCTTGACCAGCTCAGATAGCTCAAGCACGGTCATCTCTTTGATGGCAGCGATGATTTCGTCCTTGCTCAATGATTTCGACTCTTTCTTGGCAGCAGTGGCGCGCTTCTTATGTGCCTTTTCTTCCTCTGTGGCAGCCTCTTCTTTGTGCACTTCCTGCCCTGTGGTTTCCTCTTTAGACATTTGCGGTTCCTCCCATTTGTTGAATTCTGGCGTTTAATATCATGCTGAGCGCACGCATATTGGCGCTGAGTACATTGTGTAACGAATAAATCGGGCTTTGCAGGACGCCGAGCAGTTTTGCCCTCAGAACCTCTACCGGTGGCATGGTGGCTAGATTGGCTACCTCTGCAGCGCTGAGAACTTTGGAATCGAGAATAGCGCCTTTGATAGTTAGGGCGTTTTTGGAAGCTCTTGCATAGGCGGTAAGTACTTTCGCTAGCTGTACGGAATCGCCGTTGCAAAAAGCCAGCGCTATCGGCCCCTGGAGAAATTGGGACAGCCCTTCTTTGCCGATATTACCGGCGGCGAGTTTAGCCAGATTGTTCTTTACCACATGATACTCGGTGTTCGTCTCGCGGAGCTGTTTCCTGAATTGAGACATATCGGAGACAGACAGACCTCTATACTCGGTGGCTATGATGAACTTGTTTTTGGAGAGCAGTTCAGTCAGTTCCTCTACCTTTTTAACCTTCTTTTCTGTCGGCATAGCTTGAATCCTCCCGGTATAAGAAAAGTCCTTATGCCTGCGCGACATAAGGACTTTTGCCCTTCCTGATTTGTTTAAGTCGCCTCGGCAGGCATAAGATTAAGCCGTTAACGGCACCCGCTGTCTTCAGCATTATTCAGTTGTGTGAATAGTTTAAATGAAAACTCAAAAATATGCAAGTTTCGTATTCGCAAAGGGTTCTTATACAATTTTTCAATTTTCACTTTGCATTTTGTAATTTGAGAACCTCTCTACCGTCCGGGGACGCCGAAGATGCCCATGCTGCACATAAAAGTGCCCGGATGCCCGCCCTGGTTATGCGCTATACCGAGCTGGACATTTTTGAGCTGGCGCGACGGTTCTTCGGCCTTGCCCTGTATCTGCTTGTATATCTCGTAAACCTCTCTGACGCCGCTGGCACCGACAGGATGCCCGAACGACTTGAGTCCGCCTCCGGCATTGAAGGCAACCTCTCCGTTCAGGGCAAATGTGCCCGCTTCGATGTCGTATTTGGCTTTTCCTTTCTCACAGAAACCCATCGCCTCGTAGCACATAAGCTCTGCGATGGAGAAGCAGTCGTGGCATTCAACTATATCTATCTCTTTTCTCGGGTTTTTAATGCCTGCCTGCTGATATACCTGCTGGGTAGCCCTGTAGGTCTCCTCCCAGTGCACCCAGTCGTAGGTGGTCATCATCTTGCCGCAGCCCGGTCCTGCTGCGTTGCCCAGGGCTTTAACCGTGATGAAATCCTTCCTGAACTTCTTGGCGTCCTCGGTTCGGCACAGTATGGCAGCCGCTGCGCCATCAGTCACGCCGCAGCAGTCGAAAAGACCTAGAGGCCAGGCGATTATGGGGGCATTCAAAGCCTGGTCGAGCGTTATCTCACGGCGAAGGTGTGCCTTGGGATTGCGGGCACCGTTATAGTGACTCTTCACCGATATCATGGCTAGGTGTTTTTTCTCAGCGCCGTAATCGGCGAAATATCGGGTCGCAGCGATGGCATATCGTCCCGGCGGCGTAGCCTGTATGCCGAAAACAGGGTGAATGCCGCCCATCGGCTCACCGGAGCCTAAACCTCCCACGCCGCGGTCCTTGGTCTTTTCGAAGCCAACGCAGAGTACGAGGTCATACGCCTTGGCTATAAGGGCGTAGGTTGCGCCCCTGATGGTCTCCAAACCCGTGCCGCAGAGGTTCTCCACTCTCACGATTGGTATATAGTCGAGTTTCAGTGGGTAAGCCAGGCTCTGTCCGCCGGCGAATCCCAGCGTGCCCGACCATGCCGCCTGGACGTCTTTAAGCCCGACGCCTGCATCTTCGAGTGCCTCCGTAGTGGCTTCGACGACCAAATCCCAGGCGCTGCGATCCCAGTGCTCGGCGAATTTGCTGCAGCCCATGCCTACTATGGCAACTTTATCTTTAATGCTTTCCATAATTCACCTTCCTTCAGAACGAGTCTTCGGGACGAGTCCTTAAGCTCCTCTCAGAGGGCGGCATTTCCAGTAGTAATTGCGGATACCCCGTTCACTGTGCATCCATCTGAAGGTAAGCTCTACAGGCATCTCGAGCTCTATCTTTTCGGGGTCGCGGTCTGTCATCTGAGCGTAGAATCTCCCGCCGTCATCGAAATCTATGATGCAGAGGATGATAGGCGAATCGAGGCTGGGTCCCAGATTGTCCTTGCTGAAGGTGAACAATTTGCCTCTTCTGTCAGCAAGGCGGACCTCCTCGAACTGGTCCTTGGCTTGACAGTACATGCAAATCCGCTGCGGCGGGAAGTTGATATTGCCGCAGACCAGACACTTGCCGCCGCGGCAGTTGATGTTCCACCTGCGGTCGCGCCATGAGATTGTGGCTGCCGACTGGTTCTCCCAGAAAGTATATCCCTGAAGAATGCCGCGGTAGCGCAGGTACTTATCGTAGCTCATCAGAGGCAGCTTGGAGTCGAGATGATATTTTATCGCACGTCGCTGTGACAGTTTCTTTATTCCGTCAGCGATGGTGATGATGAATGCATCTGCGCCGTCTCCGTAATTGGAGAGCAGCATCTTATCGCCAGTCTTGGCTGCCTCCAGAGCGCCTGCCAGCATCATCAGGGCATAAGCGGCACCGCAATTGCCTACATTTGCGAACAGACTGTCTTGAACTTGAGTTTTGTAATCTAAGCCGATATTTCTGGCTACCTGCTGATGTCTTCTGGCATCGTGAGTATAAAGGACGGCTTTGGTGATATCGGCTGGCTTCAGCCCCTGCTCTTTCAGAAGCGCTTTTACAGCCTCAGTGGTGTTATCCAGATAGCCGTT
>VGNW01000007.1 GCA_016865955.1 Chloroflexota bacterium
TCCCATCATGCCCGGCGTCTGCAAGCCGCCGCCGACCGTGCTCATCAGGGTGGTGAAAGTCATGCCGCAGGGAGTCATGCCGTAGTCGTCACGCGAGACCACCATAACGCCGTTAGCCTCGGGGATAACAGCCATAACGCACTCACAGCACCCGCAGGTGGTCAGCGGTGCATCCATCAAAGAATAGATGGTGAACCTATTCAGTTTCTTCTGTGAGAGCTCGTGGATGAACTTATTCACACCCTCGAACTCGCCGGTCTTCTCATTGATTATTCTACCCTTGTGCACTGGCTGGTTGGGACCCGCGGGTTTCATCTCGTGGGCTGCTCGGCAGTCGAGCCAGCTATAGGCACCGCACAATCCCACGCGCTCCGGATTAATGACACAGACGTGAGTAGGCGCGAAGGACTGGCATAATGTGCAGCTATAAAAGGTATCCACAGCCTCGTCGCTGAGTCCAGCCATACGGGCATTCCGCTCTCTGTATACTACGCGTGCCTGTTCAAATAGCTCTTTTACCTTGGCTGGTTCGCTGTATAGCGTTACCTGCACCTTGTCCACGATAGCGCCGAAGTCGTTTTTCAGGCAGGTATGCAGAATATCACCGAAGTGCCGCAGCTTCAATCCTTTGGCGACTGCGTTCTTGTGTATTCGTATCCAGGTGATATCGCGCTGGCCTTGGTGGGAAATACCCTCACCACCATTGAGCATATGGTGTATCTGGCGCTCCAGAACCGGTTCGAAATCCTTCTGCATCTTGCGCCCGGCTACATCTACCACGATGCCCAGCGGGTTCTTAGAGCCTACAGCGAAGGTATCCATATCGGGACCGATTGTTGTTATTTTGCCGTCCTCGACCTCATCCATAGGTTTCATTCGCAGCCACTCGAAGCACATGCCGCCCTTGCCGCCAAACTCGCATGCCAGGTCGGCTTTGCGCACTACCTCACCCTCGAAAGCAGGACCATATGAGACGGGGATGGGGACTTTGGCAATCCTTATCTTGATGCCGCGCAGTTCAATACAGCGCTGCACCAGCTTCTCTGCCCTCTCCATGTCGTCTTTCCCAGGTATGTCGTCAAATGGCATGCTGACCACATGTTCGAATCTGGTGATTCCTGTGGGCAGAATATTGGGTATCACGGTGTCGGCAAACGCGGGGAATCCGTAGTTGATGGCACCGGCTGCTGCTGCGTACTCCATGTCAGTAATCGGGCCCAGCGCGAGTACGAACGCAAAAGCACGGAACTTGTTATAGAGCAGAATCCGACGGGCTTCACCCGGTTCGACGCCTCCAAAGCTTAAAGCGGCGCGTGTAGCAAATCCTAGGGCGTAGATTGCCGAGATGACATCGGAACCAAAGGGCACGATAAAGGTCTCATATCCCATATCCACCCCGCCCTCCCGCAACTGGTCGGCAACAGTGCGCCCGTTTCTGTTACTGCTGATAAAGGTGAGAATACCTCGGGATTGTAACTCGCGCACAATCTTAACCGCTACCTCGGTGCTCTTGGCACAGCCAACCAGAGCAGCGAAACCGGACATTCTCCCGTCGACGAGCTGGATACCCCAGCCCCTCATCTGGGAGTCGTTGATGGGGCCGTTATAAACGAAGCCATCCTTCTTCTCAGGCTGCTCGCCTTTGGCGAAGCGTATACCCTCTATGCTCTCGAAGGCATACAGGGTCGCTGCCCCGGCGTCTAGTGTCTCGCCCAGATAGGGCATCCACATATTTTCAGCCGGTACAGGGGGCAGCAAGCCTTTGGCATGTTCCACAACAGGAACCAGGTCGCCTAACTTCTGTACCTTAATCCCCAGAAGCCCCCAGATGGTCGGAAGGTGGAATGCTGTACCTCCGCCTGCCTTATCCTTAAAGGCGATGGGGGTATCCGGCCCCATTATCTTCAGGGCATCTTTAAGCATATCGTCCGCCATCTTGACGGCGGTATGGGCGCCTCTAATAGCTCTGGTAGCAATAAATTTCGACATCTTTCTAAGCCTCCATTAGTATCTTCGGAAATCGCCTGACATCGGCGCATCGATAGGATTTGTTGCGCTCATTCTGCTGGATTTGAGGAAGCCCGGGCTTATGGTGTTCAGGGGGGTCTTCTTAGCAACAGGTCCGGCGGCAGCCCTCAGTATGTGACGAGCCTCAGCAGCCTTGGCATCATCGGCATTTACGCTCACTACGATGCCGCCAAGAACAACACTGTGCTGGTAATAGTTGACGGTATCTTCGGGAACACCCCATAGCTCAGACAGTGCCTTGCCCAGGTCGCTACCTGCCTTGGAGATGTGCGTGGCAGCGCCCATCGCCAGGACTTGGCCTATATCCGCTGCCGGTTTGAGGCTTTCAGCCAGCTCCTTCTTTCTTTTCTCGCTGGTGATTATGCCGATCTCCTCCGGTTTGAATCCCTTTGCCTTTAGGTCGTGGATTGCCTTTTTCGCTTCTTCCGGTTTCCGATAGAGCTTCGTCTCGATTTTAGGCATGACACACTCCTTGATACGTTCGTTTGAATCTTACAGCAAATAAAAAAAGCCTTGTCCCTATATGACAGTCATTGCATAAGGGGACAAAGGCATTTTCTCATGGATAAGCTACAATAAACCACAACAAAATTCGGAGGCTGGTTGGACAACCTGCATCCAAACATGAATTGTAGCATACGCTCTATGGCACGTCAAGCTTGACTGCAACATTTACAGGGGTACTCTTTTCCCTTGCTCCTGCATAATGGGGACATCTTCATTCATAATCTGTGTAGTGTCGCTGTCGCGGATGTATTATACTATGTAAAGAACCAGTTAATCAGCGGACTAAACAGAGAAAAACGGTAACGTGTTATACAGGCCGAGTCTGCCCGCTCGAATAAATAGGCTGGACGAGCTGATCAACAATTTGTGGTGGAGCTGGCATCCCCAGGCACGGGATTTGTTCAGGGCGCTGGACTATCCACTGTGGCGGTTGAGCGGCCATAATCCGGTCAAACAGTTGCGCGATATCAACGCCGAGAAACTGAAGGCAGCCGCCAGCGACCCGTCCTTCCTCACTCTCTACGACTCTGTGATGGCAGCCTTCGACTCGAATATGTCCACCCGTGACACTTGGTTTGAAAACAATCATCCCGGGCTTCTATCTGCGCCTGTCGGTTACTTTTCTATGGAGTTCGCTATCCACAACTCTCTTCCTATTTATGCCGGAGGGTTGGGTATCCTAGCCGGCGATATCTGCAAGGAGGCGAGCGACCTGGGGCTGCCGCTGGTAGGGGTAGGCTTTATGTATCCTCAGGGGTATTTCATTCAGCGCATCTCGCCCGAGGGCTGGCAGGAGGAGATATACAAACATCTGGACTTCAGCGAAGCGCCGATAAATCCGGTGCCTTCCTCGGAGGGTCGCAAGCCTTTTGTCACGATTCAATTGAACGACAGGTCCGTGCATATCGGTGCGTGGAAGGTGCGGGTGGGGCGCGTGGATATTTACCTGCTGGATACCAATTTCGAGGAGAATACCGCTCAGGACCGCCAGCTATCCGCCCGATTATACATAGCTGACAGAGAATTGCGCATTCAACAGGAGATAGTTCTGGGCATCGGCGGAGTGCGCGTTCTCAGAGCGCTGGGCATAAATCCGGTCATCTGGCATGCCAACGAGGGGCACACGGCATTTATGATGCTGGAGCGAGTTAGAGAGGAAGTGGAGAAAGGGGCGACTTTCGACGAAGCCGTAGAGAAGGTTCGAGCAACCACGGTCTTCACTACTCACACGCCTGTACCGGCGGGGCATGACACCTTCTCTATGGAACTGGCAGAAAGATACTTTCACAGATACTGGGGACAGTTAGGGATAGGGCGCGATGAATTTCTGGAGCTGGGGCAGGAGACTAATAACAGCGGAGACGCTTTCAACATGACAGTTCTTGCCCTTGCCCTGGCGGAACACTGCAACGCCGTGAGCAAGCTGCATGGCGAAGTAACCCGCAAAATGTGGCATGTGCTCTGGCCGGAATCGAGAGAGGAGGAAGTCCCTATCTCCTATATAACCAACGGGGTTCATGTTCCCACATGGATTGCACCCGAGATGGGACGCATCTATGAGAAGTATCTCGGTCAGGACTGGGTGAAGAGGCATGACGACCCCGAGCTGTGGGATAGAGTCATGGACATACCCGATAAGGAGATCTGGGATGTGCGGCAGCTACTGAAGCGCAAACGCAAAGCCGCCATACTGGACCGCGCCCAGAAGAGCTGGGCTGACGGCAATGTCACCGCTCCGCAGGTGCTTACCATGGGCGCACTGCTCGACCCCGATGTGCTTACCATCGGTTTTGTCAGACGTTTTGCCGAATACAAGCGTCCGGCGCTTATTTTCCGCGACCTCGAACGGCTTAAAAGAATAGTGAATGACCGCTGGCAGCCGGTACAGATAATTTTCGCCGGCAAGTCCCACCCCGCTGATTTTCCGTCCAAATACCTGCTGCATCAGGTTTATACGCTGGCTGCCGACCGCGCGCTGCAGGGTCGCATAGCCTTCGTGGAAGATTACGATATGCACATGGCGCGCTATCTGGTACATGGCGTGGACATATGGCTGAATAATCCCAGACGTTTACGGGAAGCCAGCGGCACCAGCGGAATGAAGGCCGCTTTGAACGGCATACCGCATCTCAGCGTCCTCGATGGCTGGTGGTATGAGGGGTATAACGGTAGCAACGGCTGGTCTATAGGCGATGGCCCGAGGACTTATGACCCTGAAGAGGAGGACCGAGCCGATGCAGAGGCGCTGTATCGTCTCCTGGAGGACAGGGTTGTCCCGCTCTACTATGACCGAGACCGTGATGGTATCCCTCACAACTGGATTCATGTGGTCAAAGAGACTATACGCTCCGTGGTGCCGCAGTTCTGCGCTCGACGCATGTTAAAAGAATATACTGACCGGATATATACTAAGGCAGCACAGGCATCGAACAAGACCGGCTAACTGGCAACGATATCTCGGGTAGGTGGTAGCATCTGCTCCCACAGCGTGTATGACTGCTGCAAGGAGGTGTCATGGCAACTAACAAAGGGGACGTCAAAATCCGCAGGATGACGGAGGCTGACCTGCCCAGGATAAAGGAAATCGATAAAGAACTGGTAGGCCCTCACCGTTCGGTTTCCTGGCCTCTAAGAATCGAAGCCCACTGGTGGGTTTATAGAACACTGCCCAACTTCGTGGCTGAGTTGAATGGGGAGGTGATGGGCTTCATACTGGGCGATATAAGAGGCGTGGAATACGGGACAGAGGTGGGCGGGTGGATAGACATGATGGGGGTGTCCCCCAGATGTCAGAGCTTGGGGCTGGGTCGCAAGCTGGTAGAAGCGTTTTGTAAAGAGTGCCAGGGGCGCGGTGTTAAGGTTAGAGTCATTGTGGTCAGCGAAGATGAGCGCCTGGTGAAGTTCTGGAAATCTGTGGGCTTCCATAAGGGCAACCTGGTCAGCTACGAGAAGTGACGCCGGAGAATAAGGAGCGTCTTTTCTATTTACCCGGTATTCTCTCTATCTCTACGGTTATTCTGAATTTGAATTTCGGCGGCTGGCAGATTCCCCCGCTAACGCTGTCGTAAGGGCATTTCCCCACATCGGTAAGAGAGTATTCCTTTCCCAATTTAGCGCAGAATTGGGGGTTAACCCTTAACTCCGGCGGCAGCAATTCGTCGATGGTCAGCGCCTGCCCCTTGATATCATCGGGACGCTTTGTCCATTTATCAATCGACAGATAGTCCTCCTCATACTCGCAGGCATGGTTGCCGATACCCTCGAATTCCCTTTTCTCGCCCATTTTATCATCCCCTTTAACTGGACTATCGTGGGCTGTGAACATTTATTGAATTAGCGACCCCGCGCTGAGTTTTTAGTCGTTTATATTATACTACTTTTAGCATTATTCGATGTTATTGCGATTCGGGCTTGCGTCGTGTTTTGTCCGTATATATACTATGCGCAAGCAAGAAATTATCTAATCTAAAAGTGGGTTTATCATGTATTTTCAAAGACAGGTACCCATAATTTACAATCTCTTCCCCCGACTTGTGGGGAACATGCCTCAGTGGCTCCTTCATGCCAATCGTGCTGCGGACATGAGCTTTAACTGGCTGTTCATAAATTCCATCCATTATCCCGGCTATTCCGGCAGCCTTTATGCAGTCAAACATCACTACTGGATTAACCCCGATTTCATACCGAAGGGCACACCAAGCGACGGCATGGCTCTTTTAAAGCAGACCCTGCACAACTGCATTAACATGGGGCTCTGGCCTATGATGGACCTCATCATCAACCATACCTCGCGGGATTGCCCTTTGACCAGGGAGCATCCCGCCTGGTATCTTCATGGCAGAAACGGGGAGCTGGTCAGTCCTTTTGTCCGTGACCTCGCAGACCCCACGAAGATAACGGTATGGGACGACCTCGCCGAAATAGACAACGGCGGCTCGATTGACCGCGAGGGACTCTGGGGATTCTGGGCTGCGCTGGTGAAGCATTACCTGCGGCTGGGTTTCAAAGGATTCCGCTGCGATGCGGCGTATAAAGTTCCTGCCGATTTGTGGCGCTATCTCATTAAAGTAGCAGCGGAAACTGACCCCGAGGCGCAGTTCTTCGCCGAGACGCTGGGCGCCCCCGAGGAGCAGACTCTGGCACTTCGCGAAGCGGGTTTTCATTACCTGTTCAACAGCTCCAAGTGGTGGGACTTCGCGCAGCCCTGGTGTGTGGCGCAACACGAAAAGTTCGGCAAAATCGCCTCCTCGATTTCTTTCCCAGAAAGCCATGACACACCACGCCTTGCCGCCGAAACCGGAGGCAAGGAGGCTGTACAGCGGCAGCGCTATGCCTTTGCTGCGATGTTCTCCGCCGGGGTTATGATGCCTGTTGGCTATGAGTTCGGTTTCAAGAACCGACTGGATGTGGTCGAAACCAGCCCGCTCGACTGGGAGAAGCCTGCCTTCGATTTGCAGTCGTTCATCAGAAGAATCAATCTGCTCAAGCTGGAGCAGCCCTTCTTTCACGGTGAGGGAGACCTTAAACTGGCGAAAGTCAGCGAGAATATCCTCGTTCTGGAGCGGTGGAACCAGCAGACCCCGGGCAAGGTGGGGTGGATAATAGTGAATAGAAGCTGGGATAAACCTGCATCGATGGCGATAACCGATGTAGATTACAAAGCTAATCACAGGCTGTACCGTATCTGCAAAGACGATAGCCCGAGGGAAGGAGAACCGCTCCCGGAGCAGGCCTTAACGCTCGACCCTGCGGAAGTGGTCTTGATATTGCTGCCATAGGTGGAGATTCAATATGTCATTGCGAGCCCGCCTGCGGAGGGCGTGGCAATCTCAAGGTTGGTATGAGTCAAGCTGGTATGAGTTGGGTAGCCTGGAGCATCTGCTCCAACCTGCACTGAAAACTGACCGCTGAAGGCTGAAAGCTATATTATGAATCCTGACCGGGCAAGCGGAATCCTGCTGCATCCGACCTCCCTGCCGGGACGATTCGGCATCGGAGACCTGGGCAGGGAAGCCTATCGTTTCGCCGATTTCCTCTCCGGCACCAGACAGCGCCTGTGGCAGATATTGCCATTGGGACCGACAAACCGTTCCGGTTCCCCTTATCAGTGTCTCTCCGCCTTTGCCGGCAATCCTCTGCTTATCAGTCTGGAAACGCTGGCGGAGGAGCACCTGCTCAAGCCATCCGACCTCAAGAAAGTTCCTGCTTTCCCTGAGAAGACGGTTGACTTCGCATCGGTGCGCAGGTTCAAGCTGCCGCTCCTCAAAAAGTCGTTCCAGATCTTTGAGAAGACAGCTTCGCAGGCTCAACGGAGTGGCTTCGACGAGTTCTGTAAACAGAAATCGTCCTGGCTCGATGATTATGCGCTGTTCATGGCACTGCAGGAGGCTCACGGTCCGGCTGGCTGGTACAAGTGGGAAGCGGATATCAGGACAAGGCAGCCTGAAGCTATTAAGACCTGGAGCGAAAAGCTAACGCATGAAATCAGGCACCACAAATATCAGCAGTACCAGTTTTTCCGCCAGTGGCTGCGGCTCAAGGAATACTGCAACAGCCGCGGCATCAGGTTGATCGGCGATATGCCGATATTCGTCGCTCTGGACTGCGATACGGTATGGTCGAATCCGCAGATGTTCTATCTGGACAGCGATGGCAATCCGACTGTGGTGTCCGGGGTTCCGCCTGACTATTTCAGCAAGACAGGGCAGTTATGGGGTAACCCGCTCTATCGCTGGGACGTGATGGAGAAGGACGGGTACGCCTGGTGGATTGAACGCCTGAAAACCACCTGCTCAATGGTCGATTTCGTGAGAATCGACCATTTCCGCGGCTTCGAGAAGTACTGGGAAATCCCCGCCGGAGACAAAACAGCGAAGAACGGGCGCTGGGTGCCCGGACCGGGGGCAAAGCTGTTTGAAGCGGTTCGCAAAGCCCTGGGGCACCTGCCGCTCATCGCCGAGGATTTGGGCTTGATTACGCCTGAGGTCGTTGCCTTGCGGGAGCACCTCGGCTTGCCGGGCATGAGGGTGCTCCAGTTCGCCTTCGGCGGAGAATCTCCGTCAAACCCCTACCTGCCTCACAACTATCCGCGGCACTGCGTGGTCTATACGGGCACCCACGACAATAACACGACTGTGGGCTGGTTCAGAGGGGAAGACAACCGGGACAGCGTTCTGGGCAAGAGGGCGCGGCATAAAGAGAGGCAGTTTGCCCTGAAATACATCGGCACGGACGGCTCGGAGATTAACTGGGACTTCATCCGTCTGGCGCTGATGTCGCTTGCCGACACAGCTATTATCCCCTTGCAGGATGTCATAGGATTGGGCAGCGAGGCGCGGATGAACCGCCCTGCCAAAAAGAGGGGCAACTGGGTCTGGCGTTTCACCCGGGACATGCTAACCAAAGACATGAAGGATCGGCTGAGAGAACTAACCGTTATCTATGGCAGAGCGCCCTGATTAAATGCTCGCTGCGGATGTTATCAGCCACGAGGAACGGGTCATGCTTTGATATGCCTATACAGCTTGTGGATTTGCGGGGAAATTCCTCAGGAGAAAGCCTGTTATTAGGGATTAGGCGACTTCTTTATACACGTCGAGGACTTGTCGGGCCGCTGTCTCCCAGTTGAACATGCGCTCCACGCGTTTGCGGGCTTCTTTACCCATCTTCAGGCGCAGCTCTTTGTTCTCCACCAGTTTCTTGATGGCTTTAGCCAGCGCGGGTACATCGGCGGGGGGCACCAGCAAGCCGGTCTCACCGTCTGCCACCAGCTCGGGCAGAGCGCCGGCGCTGAACGCTATCACGGGCACTTCACACGCCATGGCTTCGGCGGCGGGGAAGCCGAACCCTTCGAACATCGAGGGCACGATGGCTATGTCTGCTGCTGAGTACCATCTCACCAGGTCGTCTCCGCTCAGCCTGCGGGCAAATGTCACGCGTCCGTTGAGATTTATCTGCTGCATCAGGGCGGGCACATACTGCGGCTCGGGCGCTCCGCCGTCGATTATAGTGAGCTTCACCGGGCATTCGTTCTCCAGCATTTTGATGGCTTGCAGCAGGTATTTAATGCCTTTCTTCCTGTCCTCGGTGTTGCCTACGAAAATAAGGCTGTTGGATTTCTTGGCTAAGCCTTCATCTCCCCTGAATACATCGGTGTCCACGCCGTTGTAGACGACCCTGATGCGGTCGTTAGTCACACCCATCAGTCGCGTTATTTCCCTTGCCGAGCACTCCGAGACTGTAATCACGCGGTCGGCGCGCCTCGCCATAGCAGACTGCATGGGGACATAGACAGAGTAGAACCACCAGCGGCGTAGTTTCTCAATCTGGTTCTTAGCCTGTTCGAAATCGGAATCGCGGTCCAGCGCCATGGGATGGTGCACGGTGGCAACTATGGGGATATTCATCCTCTTAATGAGATTTAACCCGTAGCCGAGGCACTGGTTGTCGTGAATTACATCGAACTTGATTTCGGGATGGAGCTTTCTTACTTCCTGATAGGCTCTGAGGCTGAATGCGAGGGGTTCCGAGTACATGCCCATGCGGGTTGCGGCTGCCTCGTATAAATCGATGGGATTTTTAATCGGCCCGAAATGGTTGTCCATGTGGTATCGGGAGACATACACGCTGTGGCTTTTGAGTAGGTGGAGTTTTACTCCCTCGGGCAACTTGGGGTACGGAGGTCCTGATATTACATGAACCTCATGTCCCTGGCGCAGGAACTCCCGGGACAGATAGTTGATATATATCCCCTGCCCACCGCAGAACATGTTGCCGCGGTAGGTTAGGAGGCATATTTTCATCTATTTCCGCCGGCTTTTGATTATGGTACCAAAGGGACTTGACAGAAAAAGCACCTTTTTCAAGGGTGCCTGTAGAAGATACCACCAATAGCGTAACCTGTCAAGTGTCTGTGCTCGTCCACATGATTAGTGACACCGTTTATACTGTGCGGAAGCGACGAATCCGAGACCTTCTGTGTGTAAAACAAATGGTCTTCGTGGCGAAGCTAGGTTTTCGGGCGTTTGAAGCTAAGTGCCTCATTTTAGACCTTCTGAGTTACTCCGAGTATGAGCTTCTGAGTTAACGGGTTTCCAGGTTAAAAACAACTAAGCACAGGGCCAGGGGAACGCCTTGCCTTGAATTTAGTTGTTTTAGAGATTAAGTAACCCGACCGGCGGTTTACGAAGCAGAAATTCGATACTTATCACCGCCGCTGGCCAAAGGCACAACATATAGTATCTTGTTTATGCAGGAATACAATATATTGTGCCTAACGCCCCTTGCATTTTTTCAGGTTTCTTCGGATTAGGGTATCAACCTCCTGACCAATTGCGAGGATATTGTAAAGGAAATAGAGAAAAAATCAATGCCGCAAGACGGCGGCAAGGTCTCGGAACTTTCGCTAGGAGCTAGTCTTCAGAGCCCAGTTATAAATCAGAAACTACTTGTTCGAGTCCCCTGTGGGGTAGGTTGTACTTGGCAACACGAACACCTTGGGTGGAGTGTAATTAGCCTAAGAATGGCAGTGCTGTTACCTCAATAGCCACTGAGATATGACTTGCCCGCAGCAATAATTCCAGAAACAGTGTTGTGCTGGTATTTGAATAGAACCGTAGACCGATCCAAAACCGCTCCACTTTGAATAGGTATTACACATTGATAGTAGTCTTGTGCACAAGTAGGGATTCTCCGCTATATCTGCTGGCCAGTGAGGAGTGATATACTTTAGCAGGGCGCTCTCTACAGTCTCAGATTATGGTCAGATATAACCATCTAGCTCTTGACAAATCTTGTCAAATGGGCACCATTCTACATGATACGGCTCATGTGGGTGATTTGTAGGAGCAAGACCTCTTCGCGGCGAAAGAGACGAGGCTGAAGTTCAGATAGCCAGGTCTTATTGCTCGGACTGCTTCTATCTGACTTCTCTCTATTTTGCACTTTCTTCAATTTCGCTGACCATGCTCGGCTCTTCTTTTGGTTCTGATTCCGGCTTATGCCAAGTTGGCATGAACTTAAGTACAAAGAGTGCTCCCAGGGCAGCAATACAGCATGACACGATGGTCATGACCTGCCACCCATCCATAAAGCTATCTTTGGCTGCTTGTACAAAAGGCTCACCTATACTAGGTGGCAGCTTTTCAGCGATGGTCACTGCGACCCCAACTGAATCGCTTGCAGCTTCTACAACCTCTGGTGGAAGCCCGGGAATCGACGAGGCAGCCTCTTTGAAGCTTGACGAGTATATGCTGCTCAGAGCAGTACCCAGCGCTGCTACACCTATAGCGCCCGCCACCATGCGCGATACGGCGTTCATAGCTGAGCCTATACCTGCTTTTGCTTCAGGAAGAGCACTCATTACAGCGTCGGTGGCCGGAGCAGCAATGTAACCTAGTGAGAAACCCAGCCAGAAGAATATCAAGCCAAGTTGCCAATAAGCTGTTTCAATTTGCCAGAAGGAAGCCAAAACAAGCATGGCTACAGTACCGATAAAACCTATAGTTATGGTGCGAGACGAACCAAAGCGCGATACGATTCTATGGGCTGAGCCTGCCCCCACAAAGATGCCTAACGCCAGAGGCACAAAACGAACTCCCGTCTGAAGTGCAGTGTAACCATGTACAAACTGCAAGTAAAGAGTCAGAGTGAAGTTTATCCCCATTAGGGCGAGCCCCATTATGCTGACAGCGCCGACTCCTGCCGAGAAGCGGGGATTACGGAAGAACCCTAATTCCAGCATGGGATTAGAAGTATGGCGTTCCCATAGGGCGAACAAAGCAATCAAAACAACCGAACCGCAAAGCGTACCCATAACCTCCGGCGAAGTCCATCCCTTGCTACTCCCAGTGATAAGACCGTAAACTAGAGCTGATAGTCCTGCTGCAGAGAGCATTGTGCCAGGGACATCAAGCTTCTTTGCGTTCGGGTCTTTGCTGTTAGGAATCAAAAACCATCCGGCGACCAGCGCTACTGCTGCGATAGGCAGGTTAATCAGGAATATCCAGTTCCAATGCAAGTGGTCAATTAAGAGACCTCCAACAATTGGGCCCAGTGCAACACCAATGGCGTTCACGCCAGCCCATGCGCCTATAGCCTTTATGCGTTCTTTTTGAGGGAAGACATTAGTGATAATGGCCAGGGTTGCTGGCAACATCATAGCAGCACCCACGCCCATGACAGCACGCCACAATATCAATTGCCATCCGCTGTGAGATAACGCTGCAGCCAGACTTGCTCCGGCAAATACGATTATCCCTGCCTGCAACATGCGGGCTCTACCCAGACGGTCACCAAGGGCACCTGTAGTCAGCATCAGGGCGCCAAATACCATTATGTAGGCGTTGATAATCCATTGCAGTTCCGAGAGGGTGGTATTCAGTTCACGCTGCAATGTGGGCAAAGCGACATTTACAATAGAGGCATCAATTACAATAATGAGAACGCTTATGGCGATTACTACCAGTGTCCACCATCGTCTCTCGTATTCGCGGGTGTTTGTCAAGATGGAATTCATGTTCTATAGCTCCTTCTGACGCCGTGCAATATTTTTGTAATAGATTTATACATCTATTTCATAATTATAACTATGAGCCTTGACATTGTCAATACTTTTTGTATAAAATTAATATGAATATTACAAAATTATCTAATTTAGGAATAAGGGAGTGGGTCTATGAACGGTTTCGAGCGTAGAAAAGGGCAAAAGAAGGAGAGCATCCGCAGGGCAACGCTGGAGCTTTTCAAATCCGTGGCAAAAATGGTGAGTGAAGAAGTGGCCAAGGAGGCTGTGGGCATGCATGGAGCGTCTGCGGAGCTATTTGAAGGCTATGGCTACGGCAAAGTGAGCGTAAACGATATCGCCCGTAAGGCCAAGGTATCTCATGTCACCATTTATAATCACTTTGGTAGTAAAGAAGCCCTGGTACGTGAAGTTGTCAAATCGTTCATGGCAGAAAGGCTCGAGAAATATACAGCCATAGTGGAGGGGAAAGGCACTTTTATAGAAAAACTGGCAGCTATTTTCACTGACAAAACAGAGCTTCTCAGTCAGTACCAGGGTGAATTGATCCTCTCAGCATTTCTGAGCGATACTGAGATAAAACAATATTTTGAGGAAATCGCGCAAAAGAAAGGAAATAGGCTGGTGCTAGCTCTGTTTGCCCAGGGCAAAAGAGAGGGCTATGTAGACCCCGGACTTTCCGACGAAGCTATCCTCTGCTACTACGATATACTGAGGAAGGGCATATTCGCCAGTTCCAGATTGGTTACCGGCACTGAGCAGAGTGCAGGGTTGATGAGAGAGTTAATGTTTGTTTTCCTGTACGGATTGTTGGGAAGAACCAAACTAAGAAAGCCGATTCCGCGAAGTGAAAGAGCTCTCAGTGTCAATTGATCGAATAACACTATTGTCTATCTTCGGAAGGAATATAATCAGTTCTGGTAGTGTTGTTACCCCAAATCAGTTGCTGCCAAGTTGCCCTGCTGATGCCCAAAGCATTTGCATTATTCCGATTAGCCCAGCGATGCCTTTTCTTCAGTTGTCCTCGAATGGTTGACCTTCTGTATGAAATGCATCAGGTCTATGTGTCAGAGATGCCAAGTCAGAAGGGCAAAATCATAATCAGGTGTCGCCTCAGATTCAGAGCCCTGACTCCCTGACCATTGATTAAGGTGTTGCCTTTTCAAATACCTAAGCATGGCCTGTATGGCCTCTTGACTAAATGGTTGCGATTGACGACTAGCCGCGCCCACGGTATAGTCTATGGTAACGACAAGCTAATATGTGGATTGCCAGTAGAGGGCGCAGCACCATAGTCACATCATGCTTGATGACCAAACATACTTGGGCTTTAAAGGCGGACGTTAAAGAATGAGATCACTTAGTGAGCAGCCAATAGCATCTAAAAAACATACGATGCATAATGATATTTGAAGAGGTGTTACAAGTTTGGAAACCTTTACAGAGCTCAAGGAATTCACTGATGATCCTCACTACCTCGAGAAAAGGCAAGAATACCTCGGGAAGCTGAACCTTAACACTATTGATGCCCCGATAGCTGACTTGATTAGTGGATTTGCCCAACTACCGTACTGCTTTACTCTCCAAAGCTGCTATGGGCATTTCCTGCACGGTGATCAGAAGAATCCAGCAAACCTAGAGCCATTGCCGATTTCGAGTAGTATCCTAACAGTCGAATATAGAATAGCCTATATAGCACTGTGTATACAGAACAACGTCTCTGGAAGATCCCTGTTTGAAGATTTGGCAAAGATCCCGGCAATCGACCCAGCGTACGTCCAATTCGGATGCGCAGACTGGTTCTGGAAAACTGATCCAAATACTTATGTACTGCAAGTAGAACCACAGAAGTATATGTATAAGGACAAGGCCTTAATTGAATATCACGAGGCGCTTCATATAGAAAAAACCAAGAGGGAATTCTTCAACGCACTTGAAAAGTTGATTAACAAAAGGCTAAGCAAGTCAGGCTAGTATACATGTCGCAGTAAAATATCGAGGTTGATATTAGGTTAGCTATGATTATATACGGACACGCATATGGAGTTGGCCTGCCCCCAATATTGATACCGCTTGTTAAGTTAGTCTCGGCGCAAGGCGCTCCGAGGCGTGTGGTCGCGTCCTTTAGCCAGGCATTGTCACTATTGTTTTTAATGCCAATATGAATGTGACTGCGGCCGCTGCAAGGAATAGGAAACCTCCCAGCCCCTGTAGAATCATCGCTGCCCTGAGCAAGAGCCTAGCAGCTGCTGCAACGCCGGCACCAGTTTTCTCTTCTCAAAGAGATGTTCGGGAACAGCACCAGAAGAAGCCGATGATTGGAAAACCGCAGGTCTCCCATCTACGCCGTTTTGAAGCCGCGACCACCCGAAATGGGTCTCTTTGACACCCTGTTCAGGAATAATTCATAGACCTGATGTATTTCATACAGAAGCTCTAATATTGACAGAATATTGACCTGAAGTTGATATGGTATTGACTGCAATTGGCACCTGTTTGTGGGGGTAAGGAGAAATCGCTGCGACATTTTCCTCTTGACAACAAGAGAACAGGTGTTCTATTATTGCTTTGCCCTGATTGTTCTGCGGGCTGAACAGGTTTGGCAGTCAATCGGCTCAGGTTGATTGAGTTTGCTCTTACGGCGTCAGCCGTTTTTGCAGGGTAAGCAGATCGTCGCCGGGAGCATAGAAGTCCGGGATCAGGCTGACCGTATCGTAACCGCGCGCCAGATAGAATTGCCTGGTCTTTTCGTATTCGGGTTTGCCCGATGTCTCTATAAGGATTAATCTTCCTCTGGATTTTTTTATTTTATCCTCGGCGGCTGCCAGTAGAGCCTTGCCGGTGCCTTTGCTCTGCACCTCTCTGGCAACGGCTATCCAGTATATGTCCCAGGTGCCCTCAGTCAGCGGCGTGGGACCCCAGCAGATATAGCCTGCAATTTTCGAGTTAACATCGGCAACCAGAATATGATATCCCGAGCCATCAGGGTCGTCCAGGTGGCAGTCGATCAGCTCTTCAGCTATGGTTACCTCGGCGGGTTTGAACTCCGGGGTGTTATGCAGAATCTGCATCAATGCCGGCTTATCTTTTACGGTAAGCTGCCTTATGTTTGCAGGCATGGCTGGTTCTCCAGCGCCATCGTGAGTATCTGCTCGATGAACTGGTCGTAGGTCATACCTGCTGCCCTTGCCTGGCGGGCTACACCGTAACCTGGGGAAATATCGGGGTTGGGATTCACTTCGAGGACATTCGGTACTCCGTTATCGTCCAGACGCATATCCACGCGGGCATAGCCGCGGCAACCTATTAGAGTGAAAGCAGTAGCTGCAGTATGTGAAATTTGCTCAATTGCTTCGTCGCTTATATGAGCAGGACATTTGGCTTTAGTTCCTTTATAGTACGGGGTTTCCTTATACCATTTTGCAGCGAATGTCAGGAGCCTGGGCAAATCGGGAGGCAGATAGTACACCATCTCAGCTATCGGCAATACGATAGGATGACCGTTGCCGATAACAGTTGCGTTGAACTCCCGTCCTTCCAGAAACTCCTCGACAAGAGCGTCACCCCGGAAAGCCTGGCTTACTCTCTGCACCTGTGTTCTGAGTTGCTCGAAGTCGTTTACTACGCTTTCTTCCGACAGACCGTGGCTGGCGTCTTCGCGTGCCGGCTTGACAATACAGGGATAGTTCAAGTCAAAAAGGTTTATATCAGCGGGGCGCAGGACTTGATACCTTGGCGTTCTGATGCCCCCGGATTGTAGAACCTGTTTCGCTCTTGCTTTATCCAGTGCCAGGGACAGGGCTGACGGAGGATTGCCTGTGAACGGTATGCCTGATTCCTCCAGAATATCTGCCACAGCGGCTTCGGTTTCCGGTACGCCATCGAAGCCTTCGAATAAGTTGAACACTGCGTCCGCTTCCTGAGCCTTGATAACGGTGGGGATTTGTTCGAGAGGAGGCGAAAGAGGAACCTTAGTGGTAGAATGTCCCAGTCTGCGCAGGGCTCGACAGACCGGATTGACTTCCTCCATTACGCTGGCTACCGCTATTCCTTCTCCTTCTTCGCTATAGCGGTCAGGCTTCGGCTCGTTGAAGATGATGGCTATCTTCATGGCACAGCCCTCGTTCTATTTTTGTTTCAGTATATTATTATTCTAACTGGCAAACAGGCGCGCTGGATATCTTTCCAGAGCTGCCCCAAATATACTCGATACCAATTTATGGTAATCCCAGCCCATCTTGGCAGCCATAATCGGCAGGTCGCTCGATTTAGGGTTGAGCCCCGGTAACGGATTAATCTCCAGGAAGTAGGGCATCCCTTCCCGGTCAAGCTTGAAATCTATCCTGGCTACATCGCGACATCCCAAGGTCGTGAAAGCCTTCAAGCTGAAATCTGCGATTTTCTGCAGAATCTTTGCCTTAAGCTGCGCTGGGCACTCATATTCTACCTGGTTTTGCCAATCCCTTTTCACCTCTAATGAATAAATAAAATAATCGCTCTTCCCCTTGGGGAGAATACGCATCATACCGATTACTTGCGGAGGGGAGTTACCCACCATACCAACTGTTACCTCATCGCCCGGGATAAACTCCTCCACCATTACCGGCTGGTGATATTGTTCGAGCAAAGCGCCGGTTACCCTATCCAACTGTTTGTTGGTTTCCACCCTGCCGCTGAGGCGCACGCCCTTGCTCGAGCCTTCGAAGGCGGGCTTTACGAAGGCAGGCAGAGGGAAGCTATCCCGGCATAGCTCATTCAGCTCTTTTTCGTTAGTGATAAGCTGCCATCTGGGTGTGCGGATGCCTGCCGTATGGACTATCCTCTTGGTCAGCGGTTTATCCAGACACACGGCGAGGCACTGGGGGTCAGAGCCTGAATAGGGGACGTCCAGCATCTCCAGAAGGGCTGGTATTTGAGCTTCCCTGCTTCTGTAGGTTCCTCTCCCCTCAGCGATGTTGAAGACAAAATCCACATCGTTCCGGAGGATGTTATCGATGAACCTTCTGCCGCCGCTCAGTCTGGAAACTGAATGCCCCAGCGATTCCAGTACCGAGGCGATAGCCTCCACTGTCTCCGGAGAATCATATTCCTCCAGAGCATCATCGGGTTGCTCTTTGTTTAGAGGCACCTCCTCTTTAAGGTCGTACGCCAGCCCTATCTTCATTTCTTGTTACCGGCTCTTCCGAAATTAACATGGGTTGTATCGCAGTAGAACGCGCCTTGCGGCCGTTTCTTTGACCTGCCTTCCCATTGTTGCCCAGTGGCTTGGGGTCGTGGTAATGGTAGATGCGGCCCTGATAGTTTCTGAAGTTGAGCACTTCGTCAGTCTGCGAAAGCAGGTAACTGGGCTGAACGGGAACCTTGCCTCCGCCGCCGGGCAGGTCTACGACATAGGTTGGAATTGCCAGACCCGATGTATATCCGCGCAGTCCCTCCATTATTTTGATACCTGCTTCAATGGTCGTGCGAAGATGCTCTGTGCCCTGCACCTCATCAGCCTGGAACAGATAGTATGGTCGCACCTTTATCTTGAGCAGACCGCGGCATAGCTGCGTCTGTGTCTCAACGGAATCATTTACTCCGCGCAACAGCACCGACTGGTTGTTTACGGGAACGCCGCTGCGGAGAAGCTTGTTGCAGGCTGCAGCAGCCTCAGGTGTTATCTCGTTGGGATGGTTGAAATGGGTGTTAAGCCATATCGGCCCGTATTTGGAAAGCATCTCGCATAGCTCGTCGTCTATACGCTGTGGCAGCACCACAGGGTATCGCGTGCCTATGCGGATGATTTCCACGTGTTCAATTTGCCGTATCCGGGAGATTACGCTCTCCAGGCGTTGCGTTGACAATGTAAGGGGGTCGCCGCCGGAGATTATGACATCCCTGATCTCCTTATTTTTGCGAATCTGTTCGAGCATTGTCTCAATCTCGCCCGGCGTGCGCACCCAGCCCCCGTTTCGCCATTCCCTCTTTCGCGTGCAATGGCGGCAGAACATGGGACAGATGTCGGTGAGCACCATCAGTACCCTATCGGGATAACGTCGTACCAGCCCGGGTACAAGAGAGTCTCTGCCCTCTTCCAGGGGGTCTTCGCGTCCCATGCCGGCAAGCCCCACTTCGTCGAAGCAGGGTATAGCCTGTTTTCTTACCGGGTCATTAGGGTCGTCAACCTTGATGAGAGAAAGGTAATAAGGGGTAACTGCCAGGGGATATTTAGTGATTACGAGCTTTATCCTTGCTTGCTCCTTGCTCGTTAAGGGGATGAATTTCGATAGCTCTTCAACGGAGGTAATGCGGTTGCGGAAGTGCCATCTCCAGTCCTTCCAGTTTTCCTCCGAAACATGACCGAATAAGCTCCGTCGATTCTCCGAGGCTGTTTCGCTTCTACTACTTGGAGGTTCTTCAGTCTCGCCGATAACTTTACCTGGGGGTTCCTCCTCTGCTGAGATGAGTTGCTTTTCCTGCAGTGAAGAGAACGAGTTTGTCACCTTATAGCCGCCTCCTAACTCTATTAAGTTTTTCTACTATCCATGAACTACAGTTCATGAATAGCGTAACATTTATATTTCTTTTGATTAACTAAATATCATTTATGCAACAGCATGTCAATAGTTTTTGACGCGATT
Organism: Chloroflexota bacterium; assembly: GCA_016865955.1. Classification (GTDB taxonomy): domain Bacteria; phylum Chloroflexota; class Dehalococcoidia; order SZUA-161; family SZUA-161; genus VGNW01. The sequence continues at coordinate 19,681 of VGNW01000007.1, forward strand.
TTCAAAAAATCCCCAAAAAGTACTACCTGGAATTTCCGAGAGTGCTTTAGCTTCAAAGCAAACTGCAAAGATACAGGCTCAAAGCGCCTATGATGAGCATCGGCGGAGTGACAATAAGTCCGAGCTTTAAGTATTGCATCGGATGGATGTTGAGCCCTCGTTGTCTCAGTAAAACCAGCCAGAGCATGGATGATAGTGAACCGATTATGGTGATGTTGGGGCCGAGGTCGGCACCCATTATGCTTGAGTAAATGAGAGCTTGCCCTGAAGCTGCAACGGAGTTGCCTATCTCGCCTATGCTCGACACGGAAACCATCATCATCGACCAGTTATTGATGAGATTTGAGCCTACGGCAGTGCCAAATGAGGTGGCTACGGTTGCCCCCAGGGTATTCTGTGAGGAAAGGTCGGCCATTGCCCGCCCCAGTGCTTCGGTTACTCCTGCATTCTCCAGACCTTTCACTAGAAGTGCGAGGCTGAAAATGAAAAGGAGGATTGACCAAGAGATGCCCGAATTGACTCCTCTCAGGTTGATGCGGCGAAAGACGAAGCTGCCGGAAAGAAGGAGGAAAGCGCCTCCCAGGGCAGGCCAGGAAAGGGGCAAACCGTAAACTGAGGTAACTATGTAACCGATGGCGGTTAATGTCAGACCGATGCAGGTGAAAATAAAAAAACGGTCAACCTTGATGGAAAACTCTGCGCAGTCATATTTAAACGAAGCCGAGATAACTTTGCGAAAAATGAGTATGAAAAGTATCACATTTATCGTAATCGCCAGAATTGTAGGCAGCAACAGGAATCGCAAATATTCGCCGAGGGTAATATCGAATGCATCTACAGGCAGCAGGTTTACCGGGTTGGATATGGGCAGCATCATGGAAGCGGTGTTGGCGATGAAGGCGCAGGCAAATACATAGGGCAGGGGATTGAGCTTAAGCCTGGTAACCGTTACATAGACGATGGGTGTCAGCACCAGCGCTGTAGCATCGTTGGAAAAGAAGGTGGTTATCAACGTGCCCAGACCGAAAAGCACTAGAAGCAACCTAAGTCCCCTGCCGCCAGCCAGCTTGACCGCTTTGGAGGCGCACCATTCGAAGAAACCGGCGCGGTCCGCTACCACGCAAATAACCATCAGTCCCAAAAAGAACAAAAGGATGTTGTCTACGTCCTTGAGTACGCCGAAGGCTTGCGAGGGCGAAATAATGCTCGTGGCTAACATGAGAACAGCCCCTAACAAAGCTGCTGTAGCTTCGTTAAGTGGCCTGGGACGGGTCATAATCAATATGATAGTCAGGGCAAATATGGATAGAGTGAGAGCCACTTATTCTGCTTCCTCGAGATAATAGAAGAATCGCTCCCTTTCCGAGAGCGACCTTCGGCTATTTCCTACAGCTTCTGTCAACTATTTTTTCTTGGCGGGCTTGGCGGCTTTCGTAGTCTTTTTCGCCGCAGCGCCGCAGCATCTGGCAGAGCACCCCTTTGTTTTCGCAACCGCCGTCTTTTTAGCCATCGCGCTCATCTCCTTTCCAGCTTAGATTACATAGTCCGATTTCGAATGAAAACAAAATAGGGACGTTCAATAAGCGAGCTCGAAATTTTCGCAACCTTGTTCACGGTTACCGGAATAGCTGCCCGCCAACATCCCTAATTGCGACCTCTTTTCGGTCTTAATCGTCAGGTATCTACCTGCCCAGAGCTGCCTCTTCCTTCTTGCGGATAGCTCGACCGCCGTGGCCGTGCTTTACCTTTTTGAAAGCGGCCTTATAAGCAGCGCGTTGCTGTGCCTTCTTCTCTTTCCTGCCCATTCAGATTCCTCCAGCCCTTTTCTTTGGAGCTTATTCTATTGTATCCGATTTTACCATTACCCTAAGTGCGCTGTCTACCTTTTTACCGAGCTTTTTATTTTGTGGTTGCAGTTGTGCTCTTGCCTGTGTCGTTTTTTACTCATCTTATTCTCAACTTTTGACAATCGTATCGCTGCTATTAGAACGGCGGGCAGATATTTTTAAGGGGTATTCGGCCGCAGAAGTCCTCAGTCGGGGTACGTCTCAATCCTCGATTACCAGTCAATGAAAGTCGGCGTATTCATAAATCCTGTTTTTTCGTTTGCGGCTCTTTGGCTTCCAGCATGCCCAGTGCTCGTTCGACCGGCACCACGAACACAAACCCTATGCCAGGCTGATCCAGATTTCCGGCCTTGACCATGCCCGTTATCACCTGATCGACTAACCGTTCCTCCGCGACGATCATGATGATCTCCTTTTCCGGCTGAATGGCAAGACCGAGCAGCCCAAGTCTCTCCCGGATTCCCCGTCCACGCCCGAAGAAAATGGTAGCTGCAGGTGCCCCGGATTTGATCGCTGCCGATACGATATCGTCCGCTTGTCCCCGCTGTACGATAGCCATAATCATCTTTAATGCTTTGCTCTTGCCGTTTTCCATAGCATTCTCCTTAACTATTATAGGGAAACCGCATCTGCCTGTTGTTTCTTTTTCCGCGTAGTCTTTCGTATTCGTATGAACGGCGTTGTTCTATTCACCAAAATACCCATCGCGAGCACCGCAATGATAGGCCATATTGATGCCATAGCGATCAGCAAGAACCCGTCAGGCGCACCTGTTGCCGTCGCCACACCAAGGCCGAGCGCTATCAGCACTGGCGACGTGATATCGCCGGTAGTAACGCCACCGGAGTCCCAGCCGATGTTCACGTATTTCTCGTCACTCAAAAATGTAAGTGCTATTGCCAACACATAGCTCAGTCCAATGACCCACATTGTCGGCCAGCCGTACAGTATCTTTGCCACGCCAATCACCATACCAATTCCCACACCGATCCCCACGGTGTGCATAACGAGGCGTTTTTTGAAAGCACCCGCTGTGACGTCCTCCACTGTCAAACCTAGCGCCACCAGCGCAGGTTCTGCAAGGGTTGCGCCGTAGCCGACGATAAACCCGAACAAAATCACCACTACCTTTCCCCATAATAATCCGTAGCGGCCATCTGCTGAGAGACCTGGAAGTAGCGACTCAAAACCCTGATTGGAGAACGAAATTATTGAGTTGTGGCCAACCTGATCGCCAAGCGGGTTCAATCCCCACTCCAAACCGATCTTGAAGAACAGGAGACCGATGAGAGCGAACGCAATCCCAAGCACCACGCGCTTGATACCACGGATTTTCTCACGGAGGATTACGAGCTGTACCACCAGCAGAATGGCCATGAGCAAAAGAATTGCTTGAGCTGCCGAAATAAAGAGCTGTCCGATGAGCGAGAAAACATTGTTCCCCGCCATAGCGGCATCGGTATTAGCCGCTTTCGCCGCCAGGAGCGCCTCGCCTTGTTCGGGTGTCATGAAGTTTCCCGTCCATGAGTGGATGATGCCCATAACGAGCACGACCACAATGGGCCATAGTGAGCAGAGCGCTATAATGCCAAACCCCGCCAATCCATTCTTGTTTCTGCCGAGCGCCGTCGCCATGCCTACGCCAAGTGCAAGCAACAACGGCGCGGTGACCGTTCCGGTGGTAATGCCGCCGGCATCCCACACCACCCCGATCAGAGAGGATGCGTTCTTATCAAATGCAGCTATGATCGTCATAATGAATGCGAGCGCTAGCACGGGAAGGAGGGTGAATTTCAGACTCCAGCCCTTGATTATGCGGAGTATCCCGTGGCATGCCCCGAGACCGACTCCAACCGATACCATCCACAACATCAGTTCCGTACGTACGTTGAGGTAATCAAACAGGAGGGGTGCATTTTGTGGACTTATCTTTTCGCCGAGGATGCGCAAAGTGCTTATAGCTGGCTCAGCCATGTTGGCGGCGGTTCCAAGGACACACACCACCACGAGAATCACCCAGATGCGGGCTTTTGCCGGCATGGTGGCACCGATGTTTTCGCCTAACGGCATCACTCCAACTCGCAAGCCCTCGATGAAGAACATGAGCCCAATGACCACGCAGCACATGCCAAGAGCGATACCAATTGGCTCTTCGAGGTTAAGGATGCGAAAGATAGCAAACTGGAATATAAGCAGGAATAGCGTTATCGGAAGGATAGCCTTGACCTGATCTTTCAGTTTGTCGATAAAATAGGGTCCAACGATGGAGAGAACCGACTTGGGCGTATATTTCATCTTGTATTCGACCTTGGTCGATTCATTCGATTGACTCATGTCATCTCCGTAAACATAGCTTGAGTTCCTTTAATGAATCTCTTGTTTCAGGTATAGTTCGCTAGCCTGTTTAGTACTGCCTACAATGACGTAGCGAGAGCCTGATACCTATTTTGATATAGTCATAGTAATTATGTGTTCATCAGGTGTTACAATCAGTTGTGCCTCAACAATTCCCGTTGGGAGGTGCATATCGTCAAGGAGTATATTGCTCTCAAGTATATCGCACTCGGGCAGTGGTGTAAAGATATCGTGTGAAATTTCTTTCGACTAAATTACGGAGTAAAGGAAGGCAGCGGATAAAATATGCATTGACTTCGAGGCAATGTTCGCGCACCGGCGCATCTAATTGATATGATTTGACTAGTACTTGGCTGAGATGTAGGATATGACGAGAAAATCCCGTATACGTTTGCAAAAAGACACTCGCAGGTTATCTCCTGACTAACTGGTGACATAGTGATAAGACTGGCTGAGAGGCTGCTGAAGATTGTTAAGGCTGTGCTCGGTATTCTTAAATCCTCTGTTAAATTTATACCCCGGTTAATTAAGCAAAGCTTCACCTTAAAACTGGTCATAATACTATTCTTGATATTTATCGGCTGCGCAATCGGCATATTCTTTATAGAACGGGACGCCGGTGGCAAGATTGTCACTTTAGGAGACGCATTCTGGTGGTTGATTGTTACTGTTGCTACTGTCGGCTACGGTGATTTTTATCCTGTATCGGCTGCCGGGCGGGTCATAGCTACCTTATTAATTGTAATTGCGATAGGTATTATTCCCTTTCTTGCTGCTCATGGGTCTTCCTATCTTGTAGCAAGACGTTCTAGGGAGGAGAGAGGCTTGGAGAAG
>VGNW01000008.1 GCA_016865955.1 Chloroflexota bacterium
CCGCCTGGGGCTGTGACTCGTTTCGGGAGGAACGGATATTCACCTGATACTCGTGGACCTCTCCACCGTAGGTTTAACAGGCAGATCGGCTGAGAAAGCCCTTGAGTCCGTAGGGATAACCGTGAATAAGAATTTAATTCCCTTCGACCCTCACCCGCCTCAGGTCACCAGCGGCATCAGGCTGGGCACACCGGCAGTAACCAGCAGGGGTTTCGGGGAGAAAGAGATGAAACAAATAGCCACCTTTATCGTCAAAGTCGTCACCAATCCCGACAATAAGAAAATACACAAGCAGGTTAGACAACAGGTTAACGAGATATGCAGTAATTTCCCGGTGCCCGGCATAACCGACCAGCAATAGCTGACCGAACACGGTCTGCGCGATTGCTTGCCGCAGGCGACAGTGCATGGTATAATGTTCCGATGTTAGCTCGAAATGAGCTTCTGAGTTTACCAGAATTAAGGAGTATATAGTTGCGTGACTATGAGCTTATAGTGATTATCAGCCCCGAGGTCCCCGAAGAGGAGGTCCCAGCCAATATAGATAAAATAAAGGAGCTTATCACCTCCAAGGGAGGTTCGATAACACAGGTAGACCGCTGGGGAAAACGAAGGTTAGCATATTCCGTAAAACATTTCAAAGAAGGAAACTATGTGCTTACCAAGTTCCAGACCGAACAGGCGGCAACTGCGGAACTTGAAGCCAACCTGCGAATCTCAGAGAAGATACTACGCCACATGCTTGTACGACTTGGCGATTAACGCTAGGGAAAAGGAGTGCTAACATGGTGGGGTTGAACAAAGTAATCATTATCGGCAATGTGGGGACTGACCCTGAGATGCGCTTCACTCCTAACGGAAACCCGGTGACCTCTTTTCGACTTGCTACCAGCCGGACATATACAGCGCCGGACGGCGAGAGGAAGCAGGAGACCGAATGGTTCGATGTGGTTACCTGGAACAGGCTGGCAGAGAACTGCAATCAGTTCCTTACCAAAGGACAACGCGCTTATGTTGAAGGCAGACTGAGAACACGCTCCTGGGAAAGCCAGGACGGGCAGAGACACTCGCGAATCGAAATAATCGCCAATCGTGTGCTCTTTCTCGACAGACGTCCCGCAGGCACGCTCCCTGAGACAGGCGAAGCAGCGTCTGACGATGACCTGGAACCAAGTGAAATCCCATTTTAAGTTTGGCAAGAATTAATTTTAAATCAAGAAGAGAGTCCTGAATTATGAAACCTAGAATGACCGGCTCGGCACCGAAAGAACGAGAGAGAGGCAGAGGTAAAGGCAGATACATACCGAAAAGAAAGGTTTGTCCTTTCTGCGCAAGCCGTGTGGAGACTATTGACTACAAAGATGTAAATTTGCTGCGCCGCTATATCTCGGACCGGGGAAGAATAGAGCCCAGACGCAGAACAGGCGTGTGCGCCAGACACCAGCGCACCGTAAGCGTTGCTCTAAAACGTGCCCGGCATATTGCCTTGCTGCCGTACACTTCAGAGCACATACGCCACGGTACGGGAGCCAACCCCAGAGAGCACTCCAGCTAACTATTCCAGTCCCTGATGTACCATAGTTAGATAGTTAAGGCTTTCTAGCAGGAACTACGTTTTGAGCAGGAAACTTAAGCCCGAACCGAAGCTTTCGGTTGCCAAGCGTCAGCCCCCCAGATGGCAACGCGAGAGAAATATAACAGTCATTATCTGGATAATATTCTCTCTAGCCATAGTTCTGGCGTTGGGACTGGTCGGCTACTGGACCTACGGCAACTACTTCGGGGTATGGCATAAGCCAGTGGCCAAGATACAGTATGCCGACGGAAATGAAACCACTTTAAGCATGGACTACTTCGTCAAGATGCTTCGTCTTTATGTAATAAGCTCGCAGCAGACAGAATTCGATACGACTACATATCCTTACGAGATATTGAATGACTTGGAAGACGGCGAACTGGTATATCATGAAGTGCCGAAGCTGGGCATTCAAGTTACGCCGGAGGAACTAGCGGAGGAAATAAACGGTTATCTAATCAACTTGGCGAATCTGGATGGAAATGAAACGGATGGCAATGTAACACATTCGCAAGAGGAACTGGACGCACTGTATCAGAATTGGCTCAACATGGTCCGCCTCTCTGCCAGCGAATATGGTCGGGCTGTCTACATCACCATGCTTCGCTCGAAGCTCGATGATTACTTCAAGGCGCAGGTGCCGGCGGAAGCGGAACAGGTTCACGTTCATGCCATCAAGCTTGATACCGAAGAGCAAGCAAACAGCACATGGGAAAGGCTAAACAACGGCGAGGACTTCGCAGCCTTAGCCCGGGAGCTTTCTCAGGACGAGAATTCGAAACAAAACGGAGGGGACTTGGGCTGGGTGCCCAGAGGCATTCTTGGCACCGTCGCCGATGAGGTTGCATTCAATCTCGCAATAGGAAACATAAGCCAGCCCTTTGCGACTTCAACGGGTTATTTTGTGATAAAAGTGTCAGAAAAAGCGGAGAGTATGGAAATACCCGATGCGTACAAGGAAATAATCTGGGGAAATGCAGCTGAGCAATGGCTCCGGGAACAGAGAGACGCCAGCGTTATCGAAGAGTATCTCGACCAAGATAGGGTAAACTGGGCGGTAGAGCGAATTCAATAACACGCGACGTGAGAGCAAAGTGGGCAAGAAAGAAAGCATAGGCATCGGACTCATGGGGCTGGGGGTAGTGGGCAGCGGAGTGGCACAGACCCTTCGTGAGAAATCGATCGCCATAGCCCAACAGGTAGGTTGTCCCCTCGAGATAAAGGGGATTCTGGTAAGAGATCCTTCTAAAAAGAGAGCTATAGATATTCCTCACAGCCTAATGACCACCGACCCCTTACGCATACTCAACGACCCCGATGTCGATATAGTAATCGAAGTCATAGGGGGAGAGACCGAAGCATTCCGTTTCATAAAAGGGGCGATCGCCAAAGGCAAACACGTCGTCACCGCAAACAAAGAGGTCATCTCGAAACATAGCTCCGAGCTTTTCGAGCTAGCCGGCAAGCATAGAGTCGACATCCGATATGAAGCCAGCGTCGGCGGCGGGATACCTTTAATTGCACCGTTTAAGCGAGACCTTCTGGCAAACAACATTCTGGCTATTCACGCCATCATTAACGGCACAACCAATTATATCCTCACCAGAATGGCAAAAGACGGACTTGATTTCGATACCGCTCTGAAACAGGCGCAGAAGCTAGGCTATGCCGAACCCGACCCAGCCAACGATATCGAGGGAGTCGATGCTGCCTACAAGCTCGCTATACTTGCAACGCTGGCTTTTCGCACTGAGATACATCCGGAGGATATCCACTATGAAGGCATATCCCGCCTCACCGCCCGTGATTTTCGCTATGCCCGGGAATTCGGATACGCCATAAAGCTGCTTGCCATCGCCAAAAAGGAAAAACGCTCGATTCAGGTCAGGGTTCACCCCGCCTTTGTCCCTGAAGACCTGTTGCTCGCTAATGTTGACGGCGTATTTAACGCAATTCAAGTTGAAGGCGATCTGGTAGGCAGAGTGATTTTCTATGGGAGAGGCGCCGGCTCTTCTCCCACTGCCAGCGCCATTGCGGCTGATGTCATCCAACTGGCACAGAACATACGGCTGGGACTGCGGCCTAAACCACATATGAAACTGCTCAAGACGAAAAGACTGACACCCATGTCCCAGATTAGAACTCGCTATTATATGCGGCTGACCGTGGTCGATAGCCCGGGTGTTCTTGCCAAAATCTCCAAGATATTGGGCGACCACGCTATCAGCATCGCCTCGGTGATACAAAAGGAAACCGATGAAAAGACAGGGACAGCCGAGATAGTCATTATGACACACCCGGCCCAGGAATCGGCATTGCAGAAGGCGTTGCAGAAAACATCGAGACTGAAAGTCGTCAAGGAGATAGGCAATTTCATCAGGGTTGAAGACTGATGAGTAAGAAGCTGTGCCTTCTAGAGAAATACAAGGAATTCCTTCCGGTAACCCCCCATACACCGGTCATCACCATCGGAGAAGGCGATACCCCCCTTGTCAGGTCAAAAAGGCTGGAGCACGAACTTGGCTGCGGCGAACTCTATTTCAAGCTGGAAGGGTGTAACCCGACCGGTTCTTTCAAAGATCGGGGGATGGTGGTTGCGGTAGCCAAGGCGGTAGAATCGAAAAACTCCAGTATAATCTGTGCTTCCACCGGCAACACCAGTGCATCTGCAGCAGCTTACGGCGCAGTCTGCGGGCTCACAGTATTTGTAGTCGTTCCCAAAGGAAATATCGCATTGGGCAAGCTTGCCCAGGCCATAGTCTACGGCGCCAGGATTATAGCTATAGACGATAACTTCGATAAAGCGCTGGAGTTAGTGCGTGTCCTAACCCAAAAACACTCCATAACACTGGTCAATTCCCTGAACCCCCACCGCATAGAGGGGCAGAAGACCGCAGCCTTCGAAATCGTCGATGCTCTGGGAGATGCCCCGGACTATCTCTTTATCCCCGTAGGAAATGCAGGCAATATAACCGCTTACTGGCGGGGGTTTGTTCACTACAAGCAAGGGGGCAGAGCCAAGAACACTCCCAAAATGATGGGGTTCGAAGCGGAGGGCGCAGCGCCCATCGTACGGGGCAAAGCTGTTCCCAATCCCCAAACCATTGCCACAGCGATACGCATCGGTAATCCCGCCAGTTGGCAGAAGGCAGTTGCCGCCAGAGACGAATCAGGCGGCGCCATAGACTCCGTCAGCGATGCAGAGATATTGAACGCCTACCGGCTGCTCGCCGTTAAAGAGGGTATTTTCGGAGAGCCGGCGTCCGCCGCTTCGTTAGCCGGTCTTATCAAACAAGTAAAGAATGGAGCCAGTTTCTCCAATAAGAAAGTGGTTTGCATAGTTACAGGCACAGGGCTCAAAGACCCGGATACCGCTCTCAAGAGCGCCCACGAACTCCCGGCGATACCTGCCGATATTGAAAATGTTGAGAAGATAATTCTTCAAAGTTAAATTATCACCGCTGCTCTCTTAATCTGTAAACCGTCTTCGTCAGGAGAGATAAATGATAGACAAAGCCAAAATCGAAAAAGCTGTCGCCTCCATCATCGACGCCATAGGAGAAGACCCCAAGCGTGAAGGCTTGGTCGGAACGCCCAGACGTATCGCTGAAATGTACGTCGAGGTCTTTGCCGGTATGTATGAAGACCCCAGGGAAGAACTGCGCGTAGGATTCGAAGAGGGGCACCGCGAGATGGTAATTCTCAAAGACATCCCCTTCTACTCCATGTGCGAACATCACTTCCTGCCCTTTTACGGTTTAGCTCATGTAGGCTATATACCTGATGGTCGAGTTGTCGGTGCCAGCAAAATCGGCAGGGTTGTCGAGATTCTAGCCAAGAGACCTCAGCTTCAGGAAAGATTGACCACGCAGATAGCCAATACCATTGTCAAAGTGCTGGAACCAAAAGGCGTTGCAGTTGTCATCCAGGCTGAGCACCTCTGCATGACAATGAGAGGTGTAAAAAAGCCGGGCAGCAATATCGTAACCTCTGCTATGAGAGGTCTGTTTCAGAAAAGCCCGCTTACCCGTTCCGAGTTCCTCTCCTTAGTACAGAGCAAATAAACAACGCACAAAATGTAGGGAGACTGACGGATGACGCTGCACAGAAGAGGCCGCCAACTTATCGAAGCCGCTGAAGGAATCGGGCAGGTGCTGATAGAAGGTAAAGCTGTAGCAAAGGTCAACTATACCTTATTTGTCGAAATGCTGGAGACAGGCGCGAAGTCATTCGGGATACCGAGGGAAATACGCCTAAAACACAAGTCTGTTACGGGTAAGATATCGGTTACGGATGGAAGTCTAAATCTTCCTGCCGACGCCGCAGGCTTGGCAGGCCCTTTGCTCCTGGTTATGCAGGATGGGCGAAGGGTCGATTTCTTTATCGATAGCAATTCTACCGAGACGAATCCTGTACGACAGGAATACCAGATACAAGGTAGCGGTAACAGGCTCTAATATTAGTTCTTACCTGTAATACTCCTACATATACATTGACAAGATTCAAATGGAGAGCTATATTAACCGAGCCAGTTCCCACTGCTTTTCAATATAAATTCCTCGAAATATTTATTAAGGAGGACTAATGAGCGCCCAGCAATTCAAGTATCTTTTCACTCCCATTAAAATCGGCCCCTTCACCGTGAAGAACAGGATAATGGTATCGCCACATGGCCCACTGATGAATGAGTTGGGCCTGCCTACCGAGGAATTCATCCACTATGAAATCGAGAAGGCAAAGGGTGGGGCGGGATGGGTGTGCATGTCAGTGGGCTACACCATGCCGCGCGACACATGGTTCATGAGACCCAACGGCGGACACTTCGACCGTCACATCTGGGCATGGTTGAAAGAGATAATTCCGGGCTTTAAGAAGATCGCAGACGGTGTCCACGAATACGGAGCCAGGTGCAGCTTCCAGCTTTACTCAATCGACCTGGGGAATAAGAAAGGACCATCATGTATCCCGGATTGCAACTTTGCCGATGAGATGTGGGAGGCGATGACCAAAGAGGATATCAAGGAATATCTTGATTATCACCGTATCTGCTGCGAGAACATTATGGCGGCCGGCTTCGACGGCATAGATATACATAACCACTCCGGTGTATGTACTGATTTCCTCTCAGCCAGTATCAACAAGCGCACCGATGAATACGGCGGCTCGCTGGAGAACAGAGCCAGGCTGCTCATGGAGACCATAGAGGTTACCAGAAAAGTGGTGGGCAAAAACAAAGCCATCGGCTACACTCTAACCGTAGATGACCTGCTGCCCGGTTCGATTGTACCGGACGAGGCAGTGCAGCTTGCCAAATGGCTGGATCAGGACAAAAAGGTTGATTATATGTTTTGCGGCATCGGCAGGGAGACCCAGTCCATGCACATGTACTTTGGGCCTCACTATCTGCCGCCTGCCTACCAAGCGTACGCTGTGGAGCAAATCAAAGAGGTAGTGAAGAATATCCCCATAGTCGCCGTGGGCAGGATAAACGACCCCATGCTGGCGGAGAGCCTCATCGCTGAGGGCAAGACAGACATCGTAGCCATGGCCAGACCGCTCATCGCCGACCCGGAACTGCCCAACAAGGCAAAAGAGGGCAGGCTGGACGATATTCGACCCTGCATGGGAGACAACCAGAACTGCGTAAAGTACATGCTGGACGGGCAGCCCATAAGATGCCTTTGCAATGCTACCGTGGGCATGGAGCAAATGGGATGGGGCATTGGGGGTATGAAGAAGGCAGCCACCAAGAAAAAAGTAGTGGTAGTTGGCGGAGGTCCCGCTGGGCTCGAGGCAGCCAGAGTCGCCGCTCTGAGAGGGCACGATGTGACCCTTTATGAGAAAGCCAAGGAACTGGGCGGGCAAGCTCTGCAGGCGGAGAAGATACCGGGCAGGGAAGAGATGGGAGGACTCGTCAGGTGGCAGAAGATACAGCTACCGCAAGCTGGAGTGAAGATAGTTACCGGCACAACGGTAACTTCGGATATGATTCTGAAGATGCACCCCAAACCGGATGTCGTTATAGTAGCAACCGGCGCTGATTGGATGCGCAACGCCTTCTCCGGCCAGAGTACAGCGGAAGTAGTGGGCTGGCAACAGGACAACGTGTTCACACCGAGCGATGTTGTCCTCGGCAAAGCCAAGATCGGGAAGAAAGCTGTCATCTGGGATGCCCGACAAGACATCACTGCTATAGGCATCGCCGAGATTCTCGCCGACCAAGGTGCCCAGGTGCAGATAATAGCACCCACTCCCTTTATAGGCAGCCTGGACCAGATAAAGGATATGACATGGTTCCACTCAATTCCGAGAATTCGCAAGAAAGGCGTAGTGCTGACTCCACAGACTTTCTTATTCGGGATTGCAGACAAGACCCTCACTGTAATCGATATACATACTATGGATGCAAGCGAGATAACAGATGTAGATACCTTGGTACTGATAGCTGGCAAGAACCCCATTGACAATCTATACACTGAGCTTGAAGGCAAAGTCAAAGAGCTATACAAGATAGGAGATGCCAGAAACCCGCACACGATGGGCAGCGCCAACCGCGACGGGCACCTTGTAGGGAGATGGATATAGGAGGCGGAGAGGCAGCGGAAAGTATTTAAAACCGAGTTAAAATTAAAAACAAAGCAGCCAACAGGGGCACCCCTTGGGTTATAGTTATCGTTGTGATATAATCCTACGATGGAGCTAATCTCAAGGGGGTGCCCCTGTTACTTTATCGTACGCGATATTTTAAGAACGCGTTTCCGACCTAGATGCCGTCCGGGTGGTGTCAAGCCGCTGTTCAATTACAGGAACTTTATTCATGGAAGATAAGGGTCGCAAGAATCCTCAGGAATTAACCCCGAATCCCTCAAGTGTTAGCGTTGAAAGCAAAGGCGTCTGGTTTATTGCCGAGCATAAGGCAGGACAGCTCGAAAAAACTGCTTTCCTGCTTGCCGGAGAAGGCAAAGCCCTTTCTACAAAGCTTGGTGAAGAGCTTGCGGCAGTAATCATAGGCAGCAAAGTCAAACACCTCGCAGACCAGTTAAGCCCCTACGGAGTAGAGAAAGCCTTTATTATAGAGGACGAGCTTCTGGAGGAATACACAGGCGACGCCCATGTGAATGTCCTCTCCCGGATAGTTAAATCGAACAAACCATCCCTTATCCTCTTTCCCACGACACCTATGGGCAACGACCTCGCGCCCAGAATTGCCGCAAGGCTAAGGGTGGGCATGATAGCTCGCTATACCGAGATAGAGGTTGATAGAGAAAAGAAGCTTACGATACGCAGACCCATACACGGCGGCAAGGCTACCGCTACAGTTGTGACACTCAATAAGCCTCTCATAGCAACCATTGACACTCAGTTGCTCACTGTGCAGAAAGCTCCGCAGGCAAATAACGTTCAGGTTATCGAGACCGGTGTAAAGGTTGACCCCGGGAGCATAAAGACTCGATTCATCGATTACAAGAAAGCCGACCCCTGTGCAGTATGCGTAAGCGAAGCAGAGATCGTCATCGGCGTGGGCAAAGGTCTGAGCTGCGCTGAGAATCTTAAAGCAGTCGAGGAGCTGGCGCGTATCCTCGGTGCATCCATTGGAGGAAGCAGACGCGCCACAGACGAACGATGGATATCCGATGAAAGAAGAATAGGCTTAACGGGCAAAAACATAGCGCCCAAGCTTTACCTGATATGCGGCATCTCGGGAGCATTTCACCACACCCTGAGCATAAAAAGCTCCCAGCTTATGGTTGCCATCAATAAAGATAAGAACGCCCCCATCGCCAAACTTGCCGATATGGTTATTATCGGCGATATGCAGCAGATAATACCGGAGCTTGCCAGGCAATTGAAGGAGACCTTGAAGTAGAATTGCCGATGTCGTCACAAAGTAGATTGTAACTGCCGAGTGAAATTATGAGAGTTGTAGTCTGCGTAAAACAGGTTCCCGACCAGACGCTTATTAAATTCAACATCGATACTGGAAGCCTCAATAATATCCATTACATTATCGACCCTGTAGATGAAACATCTGTAAGCGAGGCTATTAAAATCAGGGAGAAAAATGGAGGCGAGGTCATCGCCGTAAGCCTGGGACCGTCTAGGACGGAGGAGGTGCTGAGGACCTGTCTGAAGATGGGTGCCGATAAAGCGATACACCTTTGTGACGAGATTTTCGATAATCTGGATGTATATTCAGTATCCACCGTTCTAGCCAGGCAGATTGCCAGTCTCAAATACGATATAATCCTGTGCGGCCGCGAGTCGATGGACGAAGGCAACGGATTTATGGGGGCAGGAATCGCCGAGTGGCTGGATTTACCGCTGGTAACATCCGTTACCAGACTCGATGTTTTTGCCGATACGATGACTGCCAGGGTTCACCGTCGCATCAAGGGGGGAGATAGAGAAATACTGGAAGCCCCGCTGCCGGCGGTCTTCGCCGTTGAAAGCGTTCTGTCGAAGCCGATATATCCTCCGCTCAGAACGATTCTGGCCGGGCTCAAAAAGCAAATAATCAAAGTCGATTCCCAATCTCTGGGCGTGGATAAAAATACCCTCCAGCCTTTGACGTCTATTCTCAGTGTCTCCCAACCGAAACCCAGACTGAAGAAAACAGCTACGATAGACAGCAAGCTAACCGCACATGAAAGAATGAAGCTCCTCATGTCGGGCGGCGCCCAGCAGAAAAGCTCCAAAACAATCGAGAAGCCCCCGCAGGCGGCTGTCGCCGATATTATACAATTCCTGATAACACACGGGATAATATCCAGATAGCATCTACCCCTCCGGGCTACCGTTCCGCTAGTCGTTCTTCTCAATCTCAACCATTAATCGCTATACGGAGCAATCAGCAAATATGTCCTGAACGCGTAAAATATGTATGTAAGATAAATCGAGGAGAATTTACAATATATTTGCCTACATTTCACCATAAATGGATGTAAATGCCATTAATTGCCTGTAAATGGACTTGCTGTCACCTTAAAACTGAGTTATCCTAATAGCGATTAGCACTCTCTTAAAGAGAGTGCTAATTACGGTTAGAGAATAAAAATAACTTTAGAAAGGGAGGTTGGAGATGACAATGAACCTGAAACCCTTGGGAGACCGGGTCATTGTAAAGCCAATAGTGAAAGAGGAGGTGACGAAGGGTGGCATAGTCCTGCCCGATACTGCCAAAGAGAAGCCCCAGGAGGGCGAAATCGTGGCGGTCGGCCCAGGGAAGCTTACAGACGATGGCAAGCGCATTGAGATGGATGTCAAGAAGGGCGACAGGGTAATCTATGCCAAGTATGCAGGTACGGAATGGAAATATGAGAACCAGGAATACCTGATACTGCGCGAAAGTGACATCCTGGCTAAAATCAGCAAGTAGAGAAACAATTCTGCAGGAAAACTAAAGAGGAGGAAGAATAAATGGCCAAACAGCTTGCGTATGATGAGGAAGCAAGACGCGCTTTAAGAAAGGGAATCGATGCCCTCGCCGGGGCTGTTAAGATAACCCTGGGGCCCAAAGGGCGCAACGTAGTGCTCGACAAGAAATGGGGCCCGCCAAATGTGTGCAGCGATGGCGTTACTATCGCCAAAGAGATTGAACTGAAGGACCCGCTGGAGAACATCGGCGCCCAGTTGATAAAAGAGGCAGCCACCAAGACCAATGACGTAGCCGGCGATGGCACAACCACCGCTGTAGTACTGGCGCAGGCAATTCTGCATGAAGGCATGAAGAATGTCGCCGCCGGTGCTAATCCAATGGCCCTTAAGAGAGGAATCGAAAGAGGTGTGGCAGCGATGGTGGAAGAGCTCAAGAAAATAGCCACGCCGATAAAGGGCAAGGAACAGATAGCGCAGGTAGCCAGCCTGTCCGCTCATGAGAATGAAATCGGCGAGTTGATAGCCGAGGTCATGGAGAAAGTGGGCAAGGATGGCGTCATCACCGTAGAAGAATCCAAGGGAATCAAGTTTGAAACCGAGTATGTAGAGGGTATGCAGTTCGACCGCGGCTATATCAGCCCCTACTTCATCACCAATGCCGAGCGCATGGAGGCTGTGCTGGAAGACCCATATATATTGATTACCGATAAGAAGATCTCGGCTATTGCCGACATACTGCCGCTGCTGGAGAAGCTGCTGCAGGTGTCCAAGAACCTCGTAGTCATTGCCGAAGACGTCGAGGGAGAGGCACTGGCAACGCTGGTTGTCAATAAACTCAGAGGAACTCTGAACTGTCTGGCAGTTAAAGCCCCGGGCTTCGGCGACAGGCGCAAGGCTATGCTAGAAGATATAGCCATTCTGACCGGCGGCCAGGTTATCAGCGAGGATATAGGCAGAAAGCTCGATTCGACCACCATCAACGATTTGGGTCGCGCCCGCAAGGTAGTGTCCAATAAGGACGACACCACCATCGTAGAGGGCAAAGGCTCCGATGATGATATAAAGGGCCGCATCAAGCAAATCAAAGCCCAGATCGATGAGACTACTTCCGATTTCGACCGCGAGAAGTTACAGGAAAGACTAGCCCGTCTGGCAGGAGGCGTTGCAGTTATCAAAGTCGGCGCCGCTACCGAGGTCGAACTCAAGGAGAAGAAGCACCGCGTCGAGGATGCCCTGTCCGCAACACGTGCAGCCGTCGAGGAAGGCATAGTTCCCGGCGGTGGCGTAGCCCTGCTGAACGCCATGCACGTTCTGGACAAGATTAAGGCTGATGGCGATGAGGCGACAGGGATAGCAATCCTGAAGAAAGCCCTGGAAGAGCCGATGCGCCAGATTGCCATAAACGCCGGCAAGGAAGGCTCGGTGGCAGTGGAATACGTCAAGAAGGCCAAGAAAGGCATCGGCTACGATGCCGATAAGGACGAGTATGTCAACATGGTGGAGAGAGGAATCATAGACCCGGCTAAAGTGACCCGCGCCGGTTTGGAAAATGCCGCCAGTATCGCCGCCATGGTTTTGACAACTGAAGCCCTGGTTACCGATATCCCCGAGAAGGAAAAAATGCCGCCCATGCCTCCCGGAGGCGGGATGGAAGGCATGTACTAAAATACGATAACCAATAACAAGTCCCATATAGAAATGAAAGAAGCTGCGGCTTGTGCCGCAGCTTCTTTTTCTTTCGGAACGACCACAAATGCCGTACTAAAGTCGGAGCAGCTTCTCTACTTTTTTCGTGTTTCGCACCGGTCCGACTAAAGCAAAGTTGATTTTGGAGGTTAGCAACAGCTTGCGTGCCACATTTCGTACATCCCCGGCAGTGACGGCATCCACCTTCGCGATCACTTCATCCAATGTCAATATCTGATTTGTGAGCAATTCCTGCCCTCCCATCCAGCCCGCTACGCTGCGCGTATCCTCCATACGCAACATCAGACGTCCCTTCCCCATCTCCTTAGCCTTGACCAATTCCGCCTCAGGGACCGGTTCATCGCGGAGCCGAACCATCTCATGAATAATAGCCTCTACGGCTGATTCCAGCTTTCGGGGGTCTACGCCCGCATATACGGATAACGAGCCTGAATCGCGATAATAGCTGACATGGCTATGCACATCGTAAGCAAGACCTTTGCGTTCCCGGAGCTCCAGGAATAAGCGGCTGCTCATCCCTTCTCCGAGGATTACATTCAGAAGGTCCAGGGGAAAACGGTCGGGATGCATATTATCCAGACCTCGCACCGCCAGACAAAAATGAACTTGCTCCGTCTTTCTTTGCTCACTCCTTATACGGGGTGATTCCTGACTGTTTTCGGCAGGGAACCATGATATGGGAACACCGCCGGACCAATCTCCCATCAATTTGCCCACCGAGTTCACGACCTCTTCATGGCTTATGTCTCCGGTTACGCTGATTACCGTATTATTGGGCAGATAAAGCCCGGGCAAATAATCCAGCATTGTCTCCCGATTGAAGCTACTTACCGTCTCCCTGGTACCGGCTACATCGCGACCTAAAGCCTGTCCAGGCCAAATCACTTCATCTATGAGCGTATCGACCCGGCTCTGAGGTGAGTCCATGCTCATCTTCAGTTCTTCGATAATAACCTTGCGTTCGTTCTCCATCTCTACGGAGTCGAATTTGGAGTTGCGCAGCATGTCCGCCAGTAAATCCAGAGCCGTAAAAAAGTGAGGACGCGCTACTTTTACCCAGTATACTGTCAGCTCCTTGTCAGTGCCGCCATTGAGCACACCGCCGACACAGTCGATTGTCTCCGATATCTCTTTAGCCGTCGGGCGTTTCCCGGTACCTTTGAAACATAAATGCTCCACAAAGTGCGATAATCCCGCCTGTTCGGGCAACTCGTATCTGGAACCAGCCCCGATGAACATGCTCACGCATACAGCACGGGTATGCGGCATCGCGCTGGTGACTATCCTGAGCCCGTTATCGATGGTTGTTTTACGGTACATGCGTTAAGTGTTAACTCCCTTAATGTTAAAAGTGGCTTTAAGCCCCACCTCTGTCATTTTATCTACCCTTGTGTACCCCGTCAAACGTCTTCCGGTGCAAGGAAAGTCACCTACCCTGCGATAATTTGAGGAGAAAGGAAGATTTAGTCATATTTCTAACAGCCTGATGCAACCTCTTATCCTTCAATGCTCTCATTATCAAATTGCCATGCCAATCGAAAGAGAAATCAGGCGATTGTAGCAACGATTCGTGTAGCCCGTTTGCCTCAATTATGCCAAATATCTGCTCTCCCTGCCTGTCGCTCAGCTTCTCACAAAGCTTTCTCGCCCAGTACCCTATCTCCAGCTC
Source organism: Chloroflexota bacterium (assembly GCA_016865955.1). GTDB lineage: Bacteria > Chloroflexota > Dehalococcoidia > SZUA-161 > SZUA-161 > VGNW01. Next base: position 14,328 of record VGNW01000008.1, read on the forward strand.
TCTGCCAAGCTTCTTCTTCCACATCTTCTCGTAACTACTCAATCCCCTCGACGTGAAGTCATCGGCACACAAAGCATTATGCGTAACATCGACAGCTATATCGGCACACAATAGACCGTAATATACTCCCCCACCGGTAGTCGGCTTGACCTGCCCGGCGGCATCCCCCACCACCAGCAATCTCTCCATATAAGTCTTAGGAAGCGGAGTCAATGGAATGCCGCCATATGTGATTTTACTTTCGGTGGAAATAATCTTATGCTGCGCTTTGAGGGACTCCATGAGACTCTTCAAATGAGAGCCCGGGCTACGCCGCGAGAGAAGACCTGCCAGTGCCTTGCCCGGATAGGTTGGAACCAGCCAGCCAAAGAAGCCCGGCGCTATCTCCCGTCCAAAGTACACCTCCACCTCTTCCAATTTCTCCACAACCACTTCGGCTTGAGCACCCAGAACAAAGTCACCGATTTCGCCCAAGCCGAGCCTGCGCGTCAGAGCACCGCCGAATCCGCTGCTGATAAGCGCGATTTTCGCATCAAAATCGACGACTTTACCTCTGCGTTCGACTCTCGCGGTAACGCCATCATTCCTCAGGCTGATATTCTCAACCCTGGCGGATAAAAGATACTCAGCTCCTTTACCCTGTGCTTTCTCAGCCAGCGCAGAATCGAAGACAACCCTGTCAACCACATAGGCCTGCGCCGTTTCCTTACTTAACCTGAGGCATCTGGCGGACGGAGAGAAGAACTTTGCGGAGCTTGCCTGCGTCAGGACACCATAATTTACAACAGGGAACCGGTCGAAGCACTCCTTGCCTATGATACCCGTGCAACAGACCGCCTCGCCAACCTTTGCCCTCCGTTCGAAAACTATAACCTTATATCCCAGCTCAGCCATTCTGTATGCAAGGTAGCTTCCCACAGGACCAGCCCCTACTATCATTACATCATACAATTCGGCACCCGCCCTAAAATAAGTAAGAGCCCGTAAAAGGGCTTTACTCAATGCTAGCACTAAATAGCCTCGAATTCAAGGAGCATTACAACCACTTGTCTTTACAGCCCAGGCTGGTTATACTTAGCAAAAGCATAAAAAGGAGTGTAGCCATGCCACCCTATGCCTTTTTTAAGAAAAAGTTTGTTCCGCTCTCGGAAGCCAAGGTCGGCATCATGACCCATGCTCTCCACTACGGGACTGCCTGTTTTGAAGGCATCAGAGGCAACTGGAACGAAAAAGAGAAGCAGCTATATATCTTCCGCTGCGCCGAACACTATGAAAGGCTGCTGAATAACTGTAAGCTGCTCAAGATTAACGTCCCCTACTCCGTAGACGAACTCTGCCGAATGACGGTCGAGCTTATCGGAAAGTCCGGTTTCAAGGAAGACGTCTATATCAGACCGCTCGCCTATAAAAGCTCCGAGGCATTCGGAGTCAGGCTGCACGGGCTCGAAGACGACCTTTGCATTATTGTCACAACTTTCGGTGCCTATCTTGATGACAAGAATGGAATCAGGTGCTGCGTATCATCATGGATAAGACCTGATGACAATATGATACCGCCCAGAGGCAAGATTACCGGAATTTATGTCAACAACGCATTCGCCAAGACGGAGGCTATAGAAAATGGCTTCCAGGAAGGCATCATGCTCACTTCAGATGGCTATGTGTCGGAAGGAAGCGGAGAAAACCTCTTTCTCGTCATAAACGGTAAGCTGGTGAGCCCGGCAGCATACGATAGAATTCTTATGGGCATCACGAGAGACACGGTGATCAAACTGGCTAAAAAAGAGCTCGGTTTAGAAACCGAGGAACGCCATATCGACCGCAGTGAACTCTATCTGGCTAATGAGTGTTTCCTGACCGGCACAGCCGCCCATGTTACGCCCGTAATCGAGATTGACCATCGCAAGATCGGGGACGGTAACATAGGGAAGATAACGAAGCAATTACGGAAGCTCTACTTCGATGTTGAGTTCGGCAGAAACAAAAAATATCTGAAATGGTGTACCCCTGCATACACCAGCCGAGTCGGAGATACAAAAGCTAAATCGAGGTCGAGATAAAGTTGTTACCTTTTTCCCTCATCACAGAGAGGCAATCTCAGGAATAAGGGGATGAAATCGTATAACGCTTCCAAGCCTGAACTCTCACTCATTGTACCTACATATAATGAAAGCGAGAATATCGGTACACTGGCGGAGAGAGTTCACAAATCCCTATCCGGCTACAACTACGAACTCATAGTGGTAGACGATAACAGCCCCGACGGCACTGCCGAACTGGCAAAAAGCCTTTCCTCCAAATATCCGGTCCGAGTAATCGTCCGCACCGATGAACGCGGCCTGGCTTCAGCAGTGGTTGCCGGCTTCAAACAGGCAAAGGGAGAGATTCTCGGGGTAATCGACGCCGACTTGCAGCATCCTCCTGAGTTTATCCCCCACTTGATGAAGGGAGTTGAACAGGGCGCAGACGTAGCAATCGCCAGCCGCTATGTCAACGGCGGCGCCATCGAAGGCTGGACGCTCAAGAGAAAAATCATCTCCATAGGAGCGAAGTTACCCGCGAATGTTCTTCTCGCTTCAGCCAGAAAGATAAAAGACCCCCTTTCGGGATTCTTTCTGTTCCGCAAACACCTGATAGAAGGAACGGAGCTCAGCCCCATCGGTTATAAAATACTTCTCGAAGTGCTGGTCAAGGGAAAACCATCACGAGTTGTGGAGATTCCTTACACTTTCAAAGAGCGTGAGCGAGGAAAGAGCAATCTTACCGCAAAAGAACAGATAAACTATCTGAAACACCTTTACCGCCTGTCATGGTACGACGGCCGGATAAAGCGATTTTTAAAATTCTGCGTGGTGGGAGCCAGCGGTTTCGGTGTCAATGTAGGGCTGCTGGCTCTTTTTGTCGAAGTCGCCGGCATGCATAAAGTCTGGGCTCAGGTACCGAGCTACCAGATATCCATTCTGACTAATTTTCTGTTTAATGAATTCTGGACGTTCCGCGACCGACGTACCCCGGGCTCGAAATCCTTCCTCATGCGAGGCGTCAAATTCTACCTGGTCAGCGAAATTGGGTGGGGCATCAACCTGGGCGTGTATTACCTTGCTTTGGATGTTGCGGGAATATACTATATCGTCTCCCAGATAATAGCGATAGCTGTTGCCACACTGTGGAATTTCTTCTCCAACGTACTGTGGACATGGCGCGTGAAACCTGCTAAAGAGGGATAAAGAATGGCTCTGGATTATTTCGTGCTGGTGTTCCTGGCATCCATGGGTGTGTACCAGATAGTATCAATATTTGCAAAGCTGGACGGCATTTGTTTGTTCAAGCAGCAGTGGCTCCAGTACATTTTCGGTTTACTGGCACTTGTAGGAGCCTTCGGGTGGTTCTTCACCAGCAAAGAACGCAACGTTCAGCACACGGTGGAGGGCTCTCAGCAGCTCGGGTTATTTCTGGGGGCGATTGTCGCCTCATGGGTTGTGACCAACATCCTGGCATCTATAATACAGGCAAAAGTCGATACGCGAGCAGTCGACCCCGGCGAAGAGAAGTACTATAAACTGGGCATCGAGAGCCTGAAAACCAACACGCTTATCGGCTCTATTATGAACAACATCAGAAAAGCGAGAAAGGACAAGGTCTGATGCCCCCGCCGCTTTCGGGATGGACAATTTGGATAACCGGTTTCGTGGGCAAAGCGCCCGCGCTCGATGAGTTTATGAGCTTCCTTGCCAGCGATTTCTTCATCCCTGTGCTCATATGCCTCATCATGCTCACCCTCTGGCTCAGCCAGTCCGACCGCTTCAAGAGAGAAAAGATACAGCGAGCCGTAATGAACACGTCCGTCGCTATCGGGATTTCCACGCTGGGAGTCCATATCGTCAACGCTTTCTGGGACCCCTGGCCTCGCCCCTTCCTAGTGGACGACCCGGCAATAAGAGAGAGCGCCAGACACGCTGCACAAACCGTTTTTTACTACGCTCACGACCCTTCGTTTCCCAGCAACGCCACAACGATAGCCTTCGCCGCTGCTACCGGTATTTTCCTGGGCAATCGTAAGGTGGGAATAATCGTCTATGTGCTGGCCATCGGCTGGGCTATGGCGAGATTCTATGCGGGAATACACTTCTTCGTGGACATACTCGCCGGCGTTGCTTTGGGTGTATCGATTGCACTCTTTATATGCAAAGTCTTCATGCCGCGGGTGGAGCCCTTCCCATCGTGGGCAATGAATCTATTCCGGTTTCTTTACCTGGCTTGAAGCGGAGCTATCGCGAGGATTCTGGCATATCTTCATACACGCGCCCGTACTTTCCGTTGCCCTTTTCCAGACGCAATAACTTCCTCAGTTCCTTCGGGCTCATCACTTTTCTCTCGTTGTCCTCAGCGAGCCTGTGGATGCGCCTGATAAGGTCTATGTTCCGAGCCAATCTGGTTCTGCCTGAGTCGTACCATATGTTATCCTCAAGTCCCACACGCACCCCACCGCCTGTAGCGATAGCAACCGAATTCATCATCAATTGGAAATCTCCGATGCCGGCCAGGCTCCAATACGAGTTCGGAGGCAGGTCTCGTATCATCATACCGGCATGCAACAGGTCAGCCTGAGCGCAGGCGATGTTACCCATCAATAGGTTGAAATAATGAGGCGGCTGCAATAATCCCCTTTTCTCAAGATACTTGGCGTAGTTTATCATGCCCGCATCGAATGCTTCGAGTTCGGGCATTATCCCCCTGCTCAACATCTCGCGGGCAAGCGCCTGAATCATATCGGGCGTATTTACACTTGCCTCCTTGTTGAAATTCACCGAACTTAAGGTCAGGCTCCCCATATCGGGTTTAACGTTACCTTCGAGTTTCAACGGTTCCGCCCGCTCTTCAAACTCACGAAAATTACGCCCGCTCAGAGAAACTGCAATTATCAGGTCTCCGGAGAACTTCCGAATCCCCATGATGATTTTCTCATATGTCTTCGCTTTGTATGTCGGCTCTCCGGTTCGCTCATCCCGTGCATGTAAATGAACCATGGTAATTCCCGCTTCGACGGCCTGGTGCACATCTTCAATAATCTGCTGAACGCTCACCGGCACATAAGCGGTCATTCTCTTCGTGGGGATCATTCCCGTAGGTACGAAATTGATTATTAGATTCATATCTCAACAGTCCCTGCCAAGTTTAGCCTTCTGGGAGATCACGGAAGCGCGGGGCGACTCTTTACATCTCCTTTGACAGACAGATTGCTTCAAATGAAGCCCGCACAAAGAGCAGGGCCCTGTCCGGCAATCGGGCGTTGCCTGCCCTTCCCGGGCACGTTCATATTCGCTCTCCAGAAAATCCGCATTTACGCCCGTATCGATATGTGCCCAGGGCAGCAGTTCATCGATAGGACGTTCCCTGCAGGCATAAAAACAGGGGTCGAGGGTAAACTCATCAAAAGCCTTCTGCCATCTCTCGTAGCTATAAAGCTCGCTCCATGCATCGAACTTGCAGCCCAGTTGCCAGGCACGGTGTATTACCTTTGCCAGGCGACGGTCTCCGCGAGATAATACGGCTTCGAGTATACTTACTTCTGGGTCCTGCCAGGAAAGATGAGCGCCGCTCTTTTTCAGCCCCGACTTAAGTATTTTCTGTCTGGCGTCCAATTCCTCCATTCCAACCTGCGCCACCCGCTGGAAAGGCGTATGCGGCTTGGGCACAAAAGTTGAAGCGTTGACCCTGATATTGACACCCTTATTGCCTATGCTTCTAATCTTATTTATTAGCTCTACTATGCCTGCAATATCGGCGTGTGTCTCTGTAGGCAACCCTATCATAAAATAAAGTTTGATATTCCTCCAGCCTTGTTCCCAGGCAGTTTCTATTGTTTGCAGTATCTCCGCCTCTTGAACCTTCTTGTTTATCACCTGGCGCAGTCTTTCGGTTCCTGCCTCCGGTGCAAATGTCAGACCTGTTTTTTTCCTGTCCTTAAAGGAATTGGCTAACTGCAAGGAAAATGTATCCAGTCGTAAACTCGGCAGAGATAATACAAAATTGCCATCCTCGTGGCTTTGTAATATAGAGGCAACCAGATTCTCTATGCCGGGGTAGTCGCTCGTGCTCAAGGAGAGCAGCGAGATCTCATCATAGCCGCAGTTTTTTACCAGGCCAGCTACCGCTTTTTCCACTTCACCCTGGCTGCGCTCCCTTACCGGACGGTATATTATTCCAGCCTGGCAGAAACGGCATCCCTGGGAACAGCCACGTTGAATCTCCACAGCACCGCGGTCATGTATCACCTGAAGGTACGGGACGATAGGGCGAATTAATGGTGGAGGCAGGTTGCTCATCACACGCCGTTCTATTCTGGGTCTTGCTTCAGCAACACCAGGGTTTATCGAAGCCAGAGTTCCATCAGGGTGATAGTCAACCCGATAGAAGCCTGGAACATAAATTCCTGAAATTCCAGCCGCCTCTCTCAGAAATTCCTTTTTCCACCCGGAGCCTTTCCCCTTCCATCTACGGAACACACCCAAAAGCTCCAGCACCGCCTCCTCACCTTCTCCAACTACAAACAAATCGATGAAATCCGCCATCGGCTCGGGATTAAAGGCACAGCTCCCGCCAGCTATTACCAGGGGCTCCGAGTCGCCTCTCTCAGCGGCAAGGACGGGTATCCCCGAGAGGTCGAGCATATTGAGCACATTGGTATAAGTAAGCTCATATCCTAACGAGAACCCCAGAATATCAAAGTTCCTGACAGGGTGCCTTGACTCCAGACTAAATAGAGATAATCCTGCACGGCGCATCTCAGCCTCCATGTCCACCCAGGGTGCAAACACCCTTTCCGCAAGCACATCAGGCTGATGGTTCAGCACATCGTAGATTATGGCAAGACCCAGGTTAGACATTCCCACATCGTAGAGGTCGGGATAGGAAAGTACGACTTTAATGTCAGTCGCATCCCAATCCTTGACCACGCTGTTCCACTCGCCTCCGGTGTAACGCGCCGGCCTGGTAACTCTATGGAGAATTTCGTCCAGATTTACCATAATATCCCCAAAACAGTATAAACTATTACATACAGATTCACAAAGGTATCGGAGTAAAATTGATAACAGGCAGTCTTGACTTCAAACCCGCTAAGGTTTAGTCTAAAGCACAACATGAACTCTAAAGAACTGGATAAGCCCGTCGAGGAGGAGAAATCCCCCGTCTCCCCGGATGAGCAAACCTCTGTTCAGACTCCATCCATATCGCGCAAGAGCCAGGTCAAGTACATAATACTGCTTGTAGCCGCTGTGCTGGTAATGGTACTGGTGAGTGTACTCGTCCAGAGACCGGATAATCCAGAGGAATATCTCAAGACATCAGGCTACATCGGTATCTTTGCCATGGCTGTAATAGGCAGCGCATCTCCTGTCTGGCCGCTGCCCGGCTCCTGGGCAGCCTTCATCGCCGCCGGACTAGGGCTGAATCCACTCTACCTCGGTCTGCTGGCAGGGATCGGCGAGAGCATCGGTGAGCTTTCAGGGTACACCGCAGGTTATGGCGGACAGGTAGCACTGCGGAAATTCAAACAATATCAGAAGATAGAGAATTGGATGAAGAAATACGGCGGCCCTGCCATTTTCCTTTTCTCTGCAATACCCAACTTTTTCATTAAGGCAGCAACGATTGCTGCCGGGGGATTACACTACCCCATATGGAAGTTCTTCATCTTTTGCTGGGCAGGCAAGACTGTAAAATCGCTGGCTTTCGCATTCGCAGGCTACGGACTCTTCGATAGAATCAAACGCCTTATCGATAATATATTTTGATATTTGAAGCCCCAAAATTGTATAATTAATTAGTTACTCACCCGAATTATCTCGGTTTATTGTTGCCATTCTAGAGATTTCTAAGGCTACGATTTGGCCTCGTAAATAATATGCAGCAGCTCACCTTTGATTCCCATCTAAGCGAGAAGGAGAAGCCTAGTATTTGAATCACAGGACAGTATTCGACGTAAGAGACGTCTGGAAGATATACGGAACCAAGATCCAGGTTGAGGTATTGCGCGGCATATCTTTAACAATCTTGCCAGCTGAGTTTGTGGCAATTATAGGCCCCAGCGGCAGCGGCAAATCGACTCTGATGCACGTCATGGGATGTCTTCAGCGCCCTACGAGAGGACAGGTGCTTCTGGACGGCATTAATGTTGCTGCTCTTTCGGAAGATGAACTCGCTGACATACGTGCCACTGAGATAGGCTTCGTCTTTCAGCAATTCAATCTGCTCCCGTTAAAGACCGCCCAGCAGAATGTGGAACTGCCCCTGATTTTCCAGGGATTGGCAACCGCTGAGCGCAGTAACAGAGCTGTCGAATTGCTGCACCTGGTAGGTTTGGGGCACAGGCTCACTCACAGACCGTCTCAAATGAGCGGCGGTGAGCAACAGAGAGTCGCTATTGCGCGAGCGCTGGTGAGCAATCCGAAGATAATCTTTGCTGACGAGCCGACAGGCAATCTGGACACAAAAAGCAGCCGCGAAATTATGTCCATCTTGAAGAGACTAAACGATACAGGTAAGACGCTTATAGTTGTTACTCATGACCCGGAAATTGCAAGCTGGGCAGATAGAACGATTCGCCTTAGAGACGGGAGGGTTATCCATGATGAGAGCTAAGCGAAATCTGATTACGAATGTTTTGATTGTGATATTACTGCTCCTGCTATTTTTCTCTTTACCTCCTCAGGCTGAAGCTCAAGATATATCGCTGGAATTGGAGGTCGTGCAATATCCTCATCTCATCTTCGATGGGGACAGGCTTCCCGTTACGGTTAGCTTCTCCAATGTCAGCGGCAACCAGTTGAGCAATGTAATGCTGCGCTCCTCTACAGGTGAAAAGAAGACAATCGGAACCCTGCCATCTGCCGCCACCCAGGAGAGCACGCTATTCCTGGAGAACTACAGGATGGGCATGAACTCTGTCGAAATTTACGCCACTTACTATAACGGCGAGTCTCCACACAGAACTATATGGTTTGAAGTGAGACCGCTTTCGGAGTCGATAACGCTGCGCATCATCAATGCCCCTCAGTCAGTTTATGAGGGCACACCTTTTAACGCTCAGCTTCAGGTGCAGAACCTCTGGCAGCAATCGGTATCAGGAGTGCGCATCAAGAACAGCGCACAAACCCTCTACTATGTAGGCGCTCTCAATGCCAATCAGTCGCTCGACCTGAATTTGCGAATCGATAAGTACGAAACGGGACTCAACCGACTTCAACTCGTAGCTGAGCATGAGCGCGGCAGCGCTCCGCCGCTGCCTCTGGAGTTTGAAGTTATTCCTGCTGACTCCGCTGTAAAGGTGTATCTTTCCTCTCTAAGTCCGGTAAATTATCCCGCCGAAACCTTGAATATATCTCTGGTGGTAGCAGCTTCAGAGCAAGCAGGTATTAGCGAGCTTGAGATCAAAGCTTTGACCAAAGGCATACAACCCGGCGGCTATTATCTCGGAGAACAGATAGCGGAAGAACAGCAAGTTCAGGCGGTTGATATTGCCTCACTCCTCACCGGAGGCAGCCAAACCGAAGAAGAGCAAGAAGTTGACAGGTCGGTAAGAGGAAGAGAGTTGACATTTGAAGCCTACGACCCCCCGATCGGAACCCAGAAACTGAGCTTCCAAATATCCT
>VGNW01000009.1 GCA_016865955.1 Chloroflexota bacterium
GCTTGCCCCGACCATGTGTACATTCACCTGAAGAGTGTCATGGCTGGGATAGAGAGCTATGACTCCGAAGCGAACCCCTGCCAGACCTTCGAGATAATCGGTGCCTACAAAAATTGCCACGGAGTGAAGTTGGCCGGTGCGAAGTTATCCATAACCTGGAAGGGCGATGCGGAACTTATACTCTCCGGCGCTCAACAGCCTATGTATGATACGCAGCTTGGCAGCGGCTGGTGTTACTTTAGCTCGCTGAATACGAATGTGGAAGACCTCGGTGATGGTTGGTATAGAAACACCCAGACAAGGATTTTCTGCCAGTGCTGCGAGACCCTGGTGAAGTGGCAGTTCACCTGCACTGGCGATACGGATGTGGAAGCCTATGCTACGATGGAGTGGACCAGCTCGGATCCGTTGTATGGAGGGGACTACGTCGACGACAGCGAAAGCGTTGACATTACCCAGCAGTGGAATGCATACCTGATAGTGGGGCTTGTGCCGTTCCTGCAGGACGAGGACGGCTGCATGTTGAACAGGAACGCCTTCGTCCCCGGACAGGACTTCCATGTGGTAATACCTGTGGTTAACGTGGGCCACGGCGAAGCGCAGGATGTACAGGTAACCTTCAGACTTCCCAGCGACCCGTATCGCTGGGACTTTGTCAGCATATCCGGCGATGTCGGTACCCGGAGCTGGGATGAAGCTACGGCTACAGGCGTCGCCACGATTCCTTCGATACCGGGCGAAAGCGTGAAGAAGGTAATAGTGCAGTTACACTGTGCCGGCGGGGGCCCGATTCAGTTCGATATACTGAGTGTGACCGGGGCAGATGAAGCGTGGACTACGCTGTCATTTGAGACCTGGCCCACCCCTACACCCACCCCTACACCCACGCCTACCTCTATTCCTATACCAACTCCAACTCCCACACCTTTCCCCCCGCTCACTCCCACTCTTACTCCTACGCCTCCACCTTGGGTTACGCCCACTCCCCAGATAGCGCAGGTGATTAGGGATTTGCCTGCCGCTGCACAATTGCCCGGCGCGACCTTTGATGTAATAGTCCAATTTACGGCACCTTACGAGGACTTCAATTCTATCGGTCTCGCTGACACCGTCCCGACGAGCTGGGCGATACAGACCAACAAAGCCTGGTGTGCGCCAGAAGCGAATTTCGCGAATGTGGCAGGTGCCGAGGTTCAGTACACATGGTTCGGACCTTATGCCTCCGGCCAGACATTTACCGCACTGTACAAAGTAACTGTTCCATCGGGTGCAAGCGCGGGCAGCTACGCATTCGACGGGCAGCTTGGCTACAAGATAGGTGGCGGGAGCACTGTTTTTGAAACGATCGCGGGCGATTCGACAGTCCAGGTCAGTCAAAATATCACGGTAAGCGGCATCGTAAGAGAGGTAAACGGCGACATCCTGCCGGGAGCCATTGTGACTCTCGATGGCGCAGGCGCAGCGGTAAGCGATGGAAATGGATATTACGAGATAACGACCATCGCTACCGGCTGCTATGCCCTAACTGCACACAAAGAGGGGTTCAGGGATAGGACTATGACCTTAATCGTGGTAGAACCAAGCCCCGCTAATGATGTGAGTTTCAACTTCCAGGGACAGTATGGGCTTATCCCCAACGCCCCTGATATGCAGTATGCCCTGAATTGCGTGAATCTGTGGCTCTACCCGCCCAATCCGGATATTGGACTTGATATGTGGACGGCGCTGGATGCAATAAACGCCTGGCTGTATCCAATCACCGAATGAAGAGACTAATAGCGAGGTAACAGCAGTGGGCACGGCGACGCCGTGCCCCGCATTGTTTTGTGTAGCGAGCATCAGTTCGATACCGTATTCCATGCAACTTCTGAGTACCGCTATCCCCGACACGGCAGCGGCGTTGTTCCGCCCGGAACAGGTAGACGTGATTGACAGTGAGAAGGCTTCTGATTAGAATACTGCCGACTCCTGAAAGAAAATCGAGGAAATGATATGCAAAGAAATAAGTTGCTCATGAAGGCGTCAAGCTTCGCGCTTGTTATAGTCCTACTTGCGACTGGCGTGGCTTTTGGGGTTGACCAGACCATTCCCAAGCATCAAGATGATTTCAACCAGCCTCAGATGGAGAGGGCATCTAGATTGCTACCTGTGAAAGCAGAGGTATTTAAGCAGCAAGGTGATACCAAGAACTGCGCTAGAGAAACAAGCTCAGCCGATCCCGCCGCATTATACTGTCAGAAGCTGGGATATAAATATGAAATTAGGGAGGATGGCAAAGGAAATCAATACGGTGTTTGTGTGTTCCCCGATGGCTCTGAGTGCAACGCCTGGGATTTTTTCAAGGGCAAGTGCGCGGATGAATATAGCTACTGTGCTCGGAATGGATATGACACCGAAACAGAAGTGATAAACAGGGGAAGTTACACCGAAGAATGTGCCGTCTGTGTGTCCAGGGGTAGCGATATCGAAGAGCCGACAAGTGTGCCCATGCTGGAGTTGATGGCACAAAATGGGGAACCACTGAAAGATGATGTGACTGCCGTAATGGAGGGAACCTCGGATGAAGCGTGTTCCAATATTGTCGGCGAGGTAGCCATTGGCGAGCGAGGCGACTTCCCTGTTGCATTCGACTGGCGCAATGTGGGTGGACATAGCTACATCGGGCCAATTCGAGCGCAGGGCTCCTGCGGTTCCTGCTACGCGTTTGCTGCCTGTGCAGCCGCTGAATCAGTATACAACATAGCCCAGGGGCTGACAGATAGTAACTGCTCTGACTTATCCGAGTCCTTTATTGTGTGGTGCCTTTCGGAATTGCCCCAATACAGCAGCCACTTCGGTGGCTGTTCGGGGTCCGATTACGACTTAATGGAACTTGAGGCAATTACCAACGAAGGAATTTGCTTTGAGTCGAGCTTCCCGTACCAGACGTGGGACCCCGGGACGTGTACACACTGGAATGACCCCAAGCTGATCTTCCCGTCATGGGGAAGGGTTCCCTGTGGTGATGTCGCGGCGATAAAGTCGGCGATAATGACTTACGGAGTTGTTGATGTGGCAGTGATGACCACCTCCAGTTGGAATTCTTATTCAGGTGGTATCTACAGCGACTCTTATACCAGTTGTCTTGGAATCCCCTGTTGGATGACTTCTACAGACCATCTGGTGTCACTGGTTGGCTGGGGAAATGACCCTGTTGTTGGAGACTACTGGATTTTGCGTAATAGCTGGGGCAGCGGTTGGGGTGAGGGGGGATATATGCGAATAGCTGTTACCTCCGCGCGGGTTGCCTGCGAAGCTTCTTACGTAGTTGGGCCACCAACACTCTCGCCTACACCTACTTCCACACCAACACCACCTACGCCCACGCCCACACCTACGCCACCTACGCCCACGCCCACACCTACGCCACCTACGCCCACACCCACACCGACGCCACCTACGCCCACACCCACACCGACGCCAACCACCATAACATTAGGGGAAGCTTTGGACAATACTGAACTTGTTTGGACTACCGGAGGAAATGCAAATTGGTTTGGACAAACGATTACAAGTTACTACAATGGTGATGCCGCACAGTCCGGCTACATAGGCCACAGCCAGAATACCTGGCTCAGAACAACAGTTACTGGCAGCGGGACTGTGACTTTCTATTGGAAAGTATCTTCTCAAGTCAGTCAGGATTGGCTGGAATTCTCCTGGACTGACGACTTGGGTTTCCATAGTGTAAAAACAAGCGGCAGTGGCGACTGGGTGTATAACAGCCCCTTTATTCAGGGCGCAGGTACTCACGTTGTGGAATGGAGATATTATAAAGACAGTTCTGGGAGCGGCGGTGCCGATGCCGCATGGGTAGATAAAGTGCAATGGTTGCCTTCGGGTCCAACGCCCACGCCCACGCCCACGCCCACACCTACGCCACCTACGCCCACACCCACACCCACGCCCACACCGACTTCAGGGCTGGCGCAGGCAATGAGGGGTTTGCCTGACGCTGTGCAGCCCGGATCGACCTTTGATGTCACTGTGACCTTTACGGCACCTGCCGATAACTTCAATTCTATAGGGCTTGAAGATTCCGTGCCGACAGGCTGGGGGATACAGACCAACATAGCCTGGTGCACGCCGAACGCGAGTTTCACGAATATTGTAGGCGATACGGCTCAATACGCCTGGTTGGGGCCCTATAGCGCAGGGCAGACGTTCACCGCAATATACAAGGTCACTGTTCCCGGCGGCGCAGGTGAGGGCATGTACACATTCAGTGGGCAGTTTGGCTATAGGATAGGCGGTGTCTATCAACCTACTGAAGCAATTGCCGGCGATTCGACAGTGAATGTACAACTTGAGTCTACGTTTGTCAGCGGTACGACAAGAGAGGTTAATGGAGATATCCTGCCCGGAGTTAGCATCACTCTGGACGGTGCGGAAACGGTGGTCAGTGACCAGTATGGTAATTACATGATAGCGGTCTATTCAACCGGCAACCACACTCTAGTTGCCCACAAAGACGGATTTCAGGATAGGACTCGCACTGTAAATGTAGCAGGAATAGGCGAAGCTTACGCTGTGACCTGTAACTTCCAGGGACAGTACGGGCTTATCCCCAACGCACCCGATATGTGGTACGCCCTCGACTGTGTCAACCTCTGGCTCTACCCGCCAACACCGGAAACCGGTCTTGATATGTGGACAGCATTGGATGCGGTAAATGCCTGGCTGTATCCTGTAACACCGACGCCAACTCCTACGCCAACAATTACTCCTACCCCAACGCCACCGCTTACTTCGCAGAACTGGGCGGTTATTGTCGGCGTTAGCGACTATCAATATCTAAACGACTTAAACTACTGCGACGATGATGCCGTGGATATATACAACCGCCTGACCGGGTCAGGCTGGCAGCCTGAAAATATATCTCTGCTCACAAACAGCCAGGCCACTAAAGCCAATATTCAGAGTGCCCTCAGTTGGATGCAAGCGAATGCGGCCAGCGAGGATACTTGCTTGTTCTTCTTTTCAGGTATCGGTTATCGGTGGAACGATGTTTCACCTTCTGACGAAGCTGATGGTCGTGATGAATACATTCTTCCCTACGATTCGCTCACCAACTCCTTAGCCAACGATATTCGTGACGATGAGCTATATGGTTGGCTAAGTCTTATAGAAGGGAAGAAAGTAGTCATACTTGACAGCGGTTTAAGCGGAGGCTTTATCGACGGGACCTCGGATTTAGGGAAGACTGGCTTTGTGGTGCTAACTGCCTGCGGTAGCGATGAAACAACTTGGGAGTATGCCTCCGCACAGAATGGAGTTTTCACTTATTACCTTGACCGGGGGCTCAGCGGCTTTGCCGATGTTAACAATGATGGAGTCTCTGCCGAAGAAGCATTTTCCTACGCTGCGCCCCGGGCACAATCATATACAGGCAACGTGCAACACCCTCTATTATACGATGGTATTCGGGGAGAGGTTATGCTCATACCTGATACTGAGCCTTGAGTGAATGAAGAGGCTGCTAGATAGTGGAGGTAAAAGGGGGGGCACGGCACGCCGTGCCCCCGTCTCGTTTTATAGCGAGCGTGAGATTCAACGTGCTAAATCTTTAGCTACAGCCTTGAACCCTTTGAGCGAGCCTTCGATTACCCAGTCGTCCACGCAGTATGAGATGCGGAAATAGCCGGGGGCGCCGAAGCCTCGCCCCGGCACGACCAGCACGTTGTGTTTCTGTATCTCTCTGACGAAAGCTACATCGTCTTCGATGGGCGATTGGGGAAAGATGTAGAACGCGCCCTGCGGCTTCACTACAGAGTAGCCCATCCCGGTAAGGTTGCTGTACAGGAAGTCTCTTTTCTTAGCGTACTGGTTTATATCCACGGAGGTATTCTGCAGGCTCTGTACTATGTGCTGCATCAACGCGGGAGCGTTTACGAATCCGAGCACGCGGTTGCAGAACACGAGTCCGTTCATCAGTTCCTCTCGCCCCTCATATTGAGGATTGACCGCTATGTACCCGATGCGCTCCCCGGGCAACGCCAAGTCTTTGGAATGAGAGGTGGTAACTATGGTTCTGGGGTGGTACTGGAAGGGCTGAGGACAATCCAAGCCATCGTAAACCAGCTTTCGATAAACATCGTCGCTGATTAGAAATATCTCTGTTTTATACTGGCGCTCCTTCTTGCCCAGCAGTTCGCCAATGCCCTTCAGGGTGGCGTGGCTGTAAACTACGCCGGTGGGGTTGTTGGGCGAGTTCACCAGCACAGCCTTTGTTTTCGGCGTTATGCTTTTCTCCAGAGCTTTCAAATCGGGGATGAACTTATCGTCCGTGGGCACTATCTTCGCTACAGCCTGGTGATTGTCCGCATAGTAAATGTACTCGGAGAAATAGGGAGCGAAGATGATTATTTCGTCGCCGGGCTCCGATATGGCTTTGAGAACTGTATTCAAAGCTCCGGCAGCGCCGCAGGTCATCACTATCTCGCTGGCGGTGAAGGGCAGACCTGTTGCGGATTTAAGGTGCTCTGCCACGGCGGCGCGTGTCTCGGGATAGCCTGCGTTGGGCATATAGCGGTGCATTCCCGGGCGCGGGTTGTTCGCCCAGTCGCGCAGCTCCTTGCGAAACCCATCCGGAGGCTCGATTATAGGATTGCCCAGGGATAGGTCGAAGACATTTCGGTCACCGAATTTCTTTTTAAGGGCGATGCCCTCCTCGAACATCCTGCGAATCCAGCCGCCCTCGGTCATGAATTTTTTTATCTTCTGAGAAACAGCCATCGTTTTGCCTTTCTTGAAGAAATCGCTTTTATCAGCCCCCTAAATCCCCCAATCTTGGGGGACTTTAGGTATGGGGGATACCCCCAGACCCCCAGCAAAGGGGCTATGCCCCTCTGCACTCTCTAATTGGCTGACTGCTGAACGCTGACAGCTATTAGATATATCTTCCTATCGCCTTGGCTATCGGCTTGAGTTCTGCCATCAGCTTTTCGAAGTTAGGGATGTTCAACGACTGCAATCCGTCGACCTTCGCTTCCTCAGGGTTGGGATGAACCTCTATCAGGAGACCGTCTGCGCCTGCTGCTACGGCAGCTTTAGCTATAGAAGGCACATAGGCGAAGTGTCCTGCTGCGTGGCTGGGGTCTACGATTATGGGCAGATGGCTGAAGCGCTTGATTACGCTAATCGAGCTGATGTCCATAGAGAAACGTATGCTGTCCTCGAATGTCCTGATGCCGCGTTCCCCCAGAATCACCTGCTGATTGCCCTCAGCCAGCAGATAGTCGGCGGCTGTCAGCCACTCCGTAACGGTAGCGGAAAACCCTCTCTTTAGAAGTATGGGGTGTCTCAGCTTGCTCAGTTCCTTCAGGAGGGCGAAGTTCTGCATGTTGCGCGCGCCCACCTGCAATATATCCGCGTGTTTGGCTATCGCATCTATGTTCTGTATATCGACGACCTCTGTGATGACGGGGATGCCGAACTCGGTTCTTACCTTGTCCAGCATTTTCAAAGCGCTTTTCTCCAGTCCCTGGAAGCTGAAGGGCGAGGTGCGCGGCTTAAATGCGCCGCCCCTTACTATGGCGGCGCCGCAGCCTTTAACCGCTTTAGCGGTTTCCGTGAGCTGTTTTTCGCTCTCGACGGCACATGGTCCTGCCATTATTATGACCCTCTGCCCGCCGATCTCGACCCCGTTCACATTGACGATGGTGCTCTGAGGGTGGAACTCTCGCGAGGCGAGTTTGTATGGCTTCATGATGCGGGCGACGTGCTCCACGCCGGGCAACACGGCGAAGGCATCGGTCGATGCCTTGCCGGTATCGCTGCCTAGTATCGCCACCACCGTTTTTTCGGTGCCCAGGTTCAACTGGACCTCGAAGCCGAAGGAATGGGCTCGTTCTACAACATGGTTAATCTGTTCTTTTGAAGCTCCTTTAGCCATTTCTACAATCATCTTATGTCACCTCAAAACTGCACGCTGATTTCAGCATGAGTTTAATTTACTTTCTCGGACCCAGGGAAACAGTAGTGCCTGTAGCTCGGGCGATGGTTTTATCTTTGGAATCGACCACTGTCATCTCGGAAACGCCGAGTTTCTTGCCCGCGTAGATAACCTTGGATTCGGCGAATAAGGTCTCGCCCACAGGCGCAGCGGCAAGGTAGTTAACGTTCAGTTGAACGGCTACATAGATGTTTTCCAGTGTGTTCAGGGAGCAGCCGAAGGCTTGGTCGAGCAATGAGGCAATCACGCCGCCGTGTATCAGGTTCTCCCAGTTGAGGAATTCCTTCTTTAACTCCATTTGCACCTTTGCGTATCCCTTTGATAATTCGACAAGTTTCATGCCCATTATGTGTGCGTACGGCGAGTCATCGAACCGCTTACGCATTTCCTCGACATCGACCATTTATATCCCTTTCCTATTTACATAACATTAGGAGGCGCTTTTTAATTACATGATTTTAGCAATAAACTGGCACCGATACAACTTCCGAAGCTAGAGGCATTGCGCGTTGTGTTTATAAGGTCTTTGCGAGTCCATCCTTCCTTCAGGAAGGAGGCGAAGCAATCTCACCGTTAGTCATCAGAAATCAGCGGTCAGCTTTCAGGCATCCACCCCACCAGATTGCCACGTCCTTCCCATTCGGGAAGGACTCGCAACGACATAAAAATGTTATCCGCGTTCTCCGCGACCTCTGCGGTTTGAGTGCGATTATTCAACAAACATTGCAAAGTGTGATATATTGTTGAGGAGCAGAGCCCCTGCTCTTTTGTGGTTTTTACGAAGATATGTATCCGTAGAAAGTAACTGACCGATGCAGAATCTTAGCCGTGTGCATCTCTCTTTCCCGCTGCGGCTCGCCCTGGTCAGCTTCCTGTATAACTTCTCGATAGAAGCCTCTGTCATCTTCCTGCCGCTCTATGCTCAGGAACTGGGCGCTTCGAGGTTGGATGTAGGACTGATTGCCGCTGCGTACGGCATGGCATATTTCGTATCGTCCTTCATATTCAGCAGACGGTCCGATATGCGGGGCAGAATGGTATTCATCAGGTGGGGTCTTGCCCTGTCGGCGGTGGCTTATGTGTTCCAGATGTTTGCGCCCAGTCCGATGATATTGCTGGCGATACGAGGGGCAATCGGATTCTGTCTCGGTGTGGCTTCGGCTGCCATGGTAGCCTATGTCTATGAAGCAGGGGGGCGCGTGGGCAGCTTCGCCTCCTACGGGTCGCTGGGGTGGCTTTTTGGCGCGGTGGTCGCAGCAGCGTCCCGAAACTATGAGGTGCTGTTCATTGCCAGTGCCGCAGCTTCGGCAATAGCCTTCCTGATATCGCTGACGCTTCGCGAGGAGGTTGTAACCCGCATCAAAGTTGCAGTCATACCGGTGGGAGTCATATGGACAAACCGCAAGATATATCTGCCATTCCTGCTCAGACACATGGGAGCAACCGCTATCTGGGCTATTTTCCCTCTATACCTTGCTGGCATAGGGGCTGACAAGCTGATGATTGCTATTATCAACGGGATTAATTTGGGTGGACAGTTCCTGTTCATGCGGCTGATTCAGCGATTTAGCCCTGTCCGTATATTCATCATGGGCCTTTTAATCTCGATTCTGGTATTTGCGATATACGGTATAGCCACTAATTATCTGCAGTTGATTCCGGTTCAGGTGTTGCTTGCGCTCGCCTGGTCCGGCATGTTCATCGGCGCTCTGAATTTCCTGCTGGCTAAAAATGTGGAGCGCGGCACGGCGGTCGGTATGTTGTATTCCTCAATGTCTCTATCAGGAGGCATCGGGCCTTTCATAGGAGGCGCCGTATCGCAGGTGTGGGGTTTTTCGGCACTGATGTTTGTCTCCTCGGGTCTGAGCTTTGTCGGTCTGCTTGCGTCACGGGGGCTGGGCAAGAAGAGGGAAACTCCCCGCCAATAAGCCGTGTAGGGGGCGACCTGCCGAGTCGCCCCTACTCATAAGATATTGGGCTAATCCTTATCCGAGGACTCCTGCTATGGCAACTGGATTGAGAGGCCGCATTCGGAGTATTGAGGAAATCGTACTACTGTTTGATGAAGTTAATTAAACGTTTTATCGCTATGCCTTCTGCTTTTATACCACTCAACTAACCTCACCAGCATAGCGGTCACAAGAAATGCGGGTATGATTAGTGTCCAACCCCTCTCGGCCAAGGATAGCACTGCAAACAAGTAGTAGGAAAGTCCAACTCTTTTCCTCTTCGCCTCAGGGACAGACCTTTCTTGACCTATAATCTTCAAAGCCTCTGCTTCATCCGATTCCCTGACCTTCAATTTAACTCCGCCCACTGCTGTGGAATACAACCACATCATGGTGATGATGTATTCATCTTCAATGAAGCTTTGGATATCTCGTGATTCAAGCTTCGCCTTAAAAATGTAAGCCTCTTGAGGAAACCTAAAAGTGGCGATAGTGACCAGTTTCTGTGACATTTCACACCTTATTCACGTCAACCATTCCATGAAGAAATATTCTAATAGGGTCACTTGGCTTAACTTATATCCATTCCACCTGTATTGAATAAAAGCGGGCATACCAATTTACTTCCACTTTCGTACAAGAAAGTATATAGGTTGATGAAATAATTTTCAACTGCACCTTGAGGGAGTTGGTTAAAGCAGTTTCAAATGCTCTGCTTTCAAAATGCTAAAATTCGAAGTGACCCACTACCGCATTATCAATGGGCTGGCACGCTGACACTTGTTGCTGTATAATACACACCATCATTTTTTAAGACCCCGAAAGGATAGGTTCGGGTCAGGAGTAGGAGAAGGAAGATGTTAAAGGCTGCAATCGTTGGCGCGACAGGAATAGTGGGGCAGCAGTTTGTAGTTGCCCTGGACAAGCACCCCTGGATTAAGATAACCACGCTCGCTGCCTCGGAGAGGTCAGCGGGGCGGACTTATAAAGAGGCGCTCACAGACCCCAAGACGGGCGCTTTCCGATGGTATTGCGACGAGCCGCCGTCGCCGGAGGTCATGGACATCCCCGTGCAGATTGCTAATGATATGGATGTTTCGAAAGTTGATATCGTCTTCTCTGCGGTGGAATCCGACCAGGCGCAGATACTGGAGCCGAAGTTCGCTGCCACCAAGGCGGTGATAAGCACGGCATCGGCGTTTCGCTACGAAAAGGATGTGCCCATTCTGATTCCGGGGATAAACTCGGAGCACGCTGCACTGTTGAAGAAACAGGGTAAAGAGCGCGGCTGGAAGGGCTTTATCACCCCCATACCCAACTGCACCACCACGGGTCTGGCGATAACGCTGAAGCCCATATACGATAAATTCGGCATTAAGATGGTGCTGATGACCTCGATGCAGGCGCTGTCGGGCGCAGGGCGCAGCCCCGGCGTTATCGGGCTGGACATTCTGGACAACGTGATTCCCTACATCGTCAGTGAGGAAGAAAAGGTTCAGCGCGAGACCCAGAAGATACTGGGCGCCTTTGACAGAGGCGCAATCGAGCCTGCTCAGTTTGCGGTTAGTTGCACCTGCACGCGCGTCAATGTCAGGGAAGGGCATACCGAGTCGGTCTTCGTAGCGACCGAGAAGAAGTGCGAGCCGGAGGAAGTTGCCCGCGCCATGAGCGAGTATAAGGGCTTCAAAGGCGTGTCGCTGCCATCGGCGCCGAAGCAGATGATTGTGGTGCGCACCGACCCGTTCCGGCCTCAGCCACGGCTTGACCGCGATACCGACAACGGCATGGCTACTGTAGTGGGCAGGATAAGAAAGGACACCGCGCTGCAGAACGGCGTGAAGTACCTTCTGGTGTCTCACAATACCAAGATGGGCGCTGCGCGAGGTGCGGTGCTGGTAGCCGAGTTGCTGATTAAGAAGGGGTACATAGCTTAGAATTAGCGAAGGTTTATAAACAGTAGGGGCGACCCGACGGGTCGCCCCTACATTATTGTCGAGTTGGCTTTGTTTAGTTTTCTTTTCCGAAGGCGTCAATGAAAATCTGCGGTACCTGGGCGCGCCTGTTGATGAACTCCTGGCACGCCTCGATGAACTTAGCAAAGACCTCGAAATCGGCGAAGGCAGCCATTCCTTCAGCCTGCCCCTGTAAAATCACATGGACGTGATTGCTGCCGCACTGATAAATATCGATCTGTAGGTCCATCTTCTGTTCCATTTCGGCTCTCCTTCGCTCTCCTGCTCGCAATTTAACATTAGCACAGGTATCTTCTCTTAACCATAGCCCTAATGGTCATTTCGGCATGGTAGTTTTGGCGTAAGCTCAGAAGGGAAAACAGTACTTTTGGTAAGTAAGGTCGGTTTTCAGCAGGTGGAATTAAGCAGATTCTCAAAAATAGCTATCGCAGACACTTCCAGTAGTCTTTGAGATGCCTTTTGACCTCTTCTATGACTCTTTCGGTCTCCGTTAAAGATTCATTGCCTGTGAACCTATGATGTGGCGCCTCCGGCTCCTCCACCGGGATGTCCATGCCTGCCAGACCTGAAATTAAAGCCAGCCACGCGTAGGGCAAAACATTTCTGTTGTAGCCGGATGTAATCAAATCAACAGACCTGCCCTGACAGACCTCGGCTATCTCCCTTGTTTTCCGCCCTATCATTCTGAAGCCTTCCACTGACAGACCCAGGCTGGTCAGTCCGTCGCTGAAATGGGGGTCTGAGCCGCCGTTTCTGACGATGATTTGAGGTTTGAACTCCTCGACTAAGGGCTGGACTATCTTTTCCAAAACCAGTTTATAGGAGTCGTCGCCGGCATGTACGGGCATGGGGATGTTGACGGTGTAGCCCTTGCCCTCGCCGGAACCGATTTCCGAAGCGAAGCCTGTCCCGGGGTAGAGAGTCCTGGGGTCCTGATGCAAATCGATTAACAGAACTCGGGGGTCGGTATAGAAATAATCCGAGGTTCCGTTTCCGGCGTGGGCATCGGTATCCAGAATGAGAACTCTACGCAGTTTATGCCTTTCCAGCAGATATTTGCCGCAGAAGGCGACATCGTTGTAAAGGCAGAAGCCCTCGCCGTAGTCGGGCTTGGCGTGGTGCAGCCCTCCGCCTATAGAGACTGCCTTTTTAAACTCGCCTCCCAGCACGAGGTCGCAGGCTTTCTTCGCCTGTCCCACGATAAGCCGGGCTGCCTCCTCCAGCTTGCCGGGTTTGCCCAGGGGCACATTATCACCGCTGTGGAAGCGGTAGCACGTCCCGGGGAAGTCCAAGCCGAGATAAGCGGCTCTGTAAAACTCTCTCGTGGCTTCGATATACTCCCTCTGGCAGATGAGGAGCAAATCCCCGTCGCTCGCCCAATCGGCTTCCATTATTCGGTAGTTATCGTCCTCGGGCAGGTGTTGCATCAGGAATTTGTAGAAGTGGGAGAAGCGTTCTCCCCGAAAGGGATGACCCTGCCCGAAGTCGTATTCCTTTATTTCATCGCGGTACAGGATTACGATAGGCATGTCTTTTCTCTCAAAGCCAGACCCTGTTGACAAGTATATCAGGCCATGCCAGAATGGCAAACGATTGACAAGGTATTGCACATAATTCGAATGGGGAGGAATATGCTATGGAGTCGTGGCAACTGACTTCTTATCCCGAGATAGATATGGTTATCCGCCTGGTGATAGCCGCTTTTATCGGCGGCATCATAGGCTATGAGAGGGCAAAGGCGGGAAAGGCTGCGGGACTGCGCACCAACCTGCTGGTCTGTGTGGGGGCAGCCCTGTTCACAATTATCTCAATCTACGGTTTCGGCGAAAACGGCGACCCTTCGAGAGTAGCTGCGGGCGTGGTGGTGGGCATCGGCTTTCTGGGAGCGGGTACTATCCTGCGTCAGGAGAAGGGGGTTGCGGGTCTCACCACAGCGGCTACTATTTGGTCGGTAGCTGCCATCGGTCTGGCGGTAGGCACTGGGCTATATGTAATTGCCGGTGTAGCTGCGGTGATAGTGCCTATCGCTCTGCGCTTTCTCCCGCATCATCATCCCATGAGCGACTGATTGATATGTGTTTGAAGGGGTAATGAATGAAGGAGTGCAAGGTAGAGAAAAATAAGGCTGATTGTAACTGCACCTATGAGCCCTGTTCCAGAAAAGGCATTTGCTGCCAGTGCATCAGCTATCACAGAAGGTCGGGCGAACTGCCGGCGTGCTATTTCCCCAAGGATGTCGAGAGGACATACGACCGTTCCATAGAGAGGTTCATTGAGACCTGTCGAGGTAAAAAGTAGGGGCGCAAAGCCTTGCGCCCCTACAGGTTCTACGGGACTGCTGTTGTTTCCTTTGGCTTCAAATGGCTGCGTATAAATAGCGCTATGATTGCCCCCGCAACGCAGATAAACACCGAGACCATCATTGCCGTGTTCAGGCTCTGAGTGAATTCCTCTTTGAACATAATCTGTAGCTGTGCCCCCAGAGGGCCCGGGATTTCGGGAATGCTTACCCCTGCCCCCAGGCGACCTGTAGATAGTTCTTCGAGCACCTTTTCTCGGAGGTAGGCTGGTATTTGAGTTATTGGAGCAAGAGCTTCCCTGAGATTGGTTACAAGCTGGTTCTGGAGAACAGCGCCTATTACCGAGATACCGAGCACCGAGCCAACCTGACGCATCGTTGCCAGCACTCCCGCCGCCTCACCGGATTGCCCAATAGGCGCGCTTGCCATCACGGCGGCTGTCATCGGCGCCATAGTCAGACCCATACCCAATCCGCAGACCGCTAAGGGCAACATCAGTCTCTGCCATCCCATGTCTGAGGTTAGATTAGACATCAGGTATATGCCCAGAGCTACCAGCAGCATGCCGAAGAATATCAGCCAGCGGCTGCCTATTTTATCCGACAGCCTTCCCGATAGAGGAGCTACAATCATAATCACGCCGGGCATGGGAAGAAGGATTACCCCTGTCTTGATGGCGCTGAAGCCAAGGACAATCTGGAGATACAGCACCAGAAGGAACAATATGCTGAGGAGTCCTAACATCAGGACAAGTCCCACAGTATTGCCGGCGCTGAAAGTGGGATTGCGGAAAAGCTGCAGTCGTATCAGCGGTGCCGGCATCTTCCGTTCTATGAGTATAAAAGCAATAAAGCTTACGAAGCTCGCTATGAAAAGACCCACGATAAGACCGGAGTCCCAGCCATATTTTTGACCTTCCACCAGGGCAAAGGTGAGACAGAAGAGGGCAGCAGAAATTGTCAGGATGCCAAAGGCATCTATTTTTTTCTCGGCTCTGGGATCTTTGGATTCTGAGATTATAAATATAGCGGCTATGAAAGCGATGATGCCCACGGGGATGTTAATCAAGAAAATCAATCGCCATGAGTAGGCATCTACCAATGCCCCTCCGATTATGGGACCCAGAGCGCTGGCTACCCCTGCCACAGCTCCCCAGATTCCCAGTGCCATACCTCTGCCGCCCTCTCCAAAGGCTACATTCAATAGTGATAGAGTGGCAGGCATCATCATCGCCCCGCCGATAGCCTGAAGCACGCGGGCGCCTATGAGCAGGTTTATATTCGGTGCCAGTCCGCAGAGAAGAGAAGCCACTGTGAAGACGGCAATGCCGCTTATAAACATCATTTTGCGGCCGTAGATGTCTCCCACTTTACCCCCGGTGATTACCAGGACAGCAAAGGCGAGGACATAGGCATTTATCACCCATTCGGCAGACGATATTCCGGTGTCGAAAGTGTCCATGATATGAGGGATAGCTATGTTCACTATGGTGGCATCCAGTAACATCATGAACAGAGGCACGCAGGTAATTAGGAGCACCAGCCATTTTCTTTTATCTGATGTTGCGACGGGCTGTTCACCACTCATGTAATATCCTTTCCACTGCTAATGCTTTGACACGCATAAGCAGGGGCGACAAGGAGTTGTCGCCCCTTAACTGATTTCGCCTTATCGCTACTATTTAAGCTATACCTCTATTTGAATCCTGTCGCCTTCTACTTTCACCTGGTATGTTTTCAGGCTCCGCGGCTTTTTGCTAACCTTAGCTAAAGCAGATACCGGGCCCGGGAAGTTCGTCCAGCGTATGGCGCGGCCATCGCTGAGGTCGAATTGAGAGCCATGTCTGGGGCAGGTCACCACAGTGCCCTCCAGCTTCCCCTCCGACAGCTTTGCCCCCATGTGGGGGCAAATATTTTCGGCAGCGTATAATTTGCCTCCGACTCTGGCTAAGAGTATATGTTGCCCCTCGAGGCTCACCTCTTTCATCTTGCCGTCTGGAAGGTCTGCACTCTTGGCTGCTGCCACGAATTTACCCATTACCTGCACCCTTCTTTCATCGTGTAAAAGCGATTATTTCTTCTTTTTCGCTTTAGTTTCTTTCTTCGACTTAGCCTTAGTTTCTTTCTTCGACTTAGCCTTAGTTTCTTTCTTCGGCTTAGCCTTGCTTTCTTGCTTCGACTTGGCCTTTGTCTCTTCCTTCAGCAGGTCGCCGAACAGTGCGGCGTGATAGTCTTCGTGCCCCTTAATGCGGAGGAGTAGTTCCTTGAGGCCGGTGTCCTTGAGTTCTCTAGCGGCACGGCCATATTCGGTGGCGACTTCTTTCTCGATTTCGATATCCGCCTTGAGATTATTTGCCATGTTGCTCGATTTGAACACCTGACTGTGCTCAAGTCGGGGTGAGCCTTTGCCGCTGACCATCTCCTCGGCAAGCCATCCCATATGCTGCATTTCGTTTATCGCCTGGTCCTGCATTTCGTTCTTTGTGTCCTCATTACCCGCCATATAGGAGTGCAGCAGGTACTGAATGATCACGGTGTATTCATGCTCGATGCCCCAGTTGAGAGTGTCAGCGACTTTATCCTTCTTGTCTCCCCTGAGGTCCTTCATATCCTCTCTTTTGACCTTATCTACGAGGTGGGCGAACTTGCCACGGTGCGCCACCTCATCGGAGAGGATACGCCGCAGCAGCCGCTTGATTTTGGGATTGCTGATTGCCTCGATATGCTGCTTGTACATAGCGATGGCATCTTCTTCTGCAAGAACATTATCTTTCATCCAGCCGGGAATCAGCTTGCCCGGTTTGCGCATCTTCCCTCGCCTGAAACTGGGTGTACCGCCCAGCTCCACTATGATCTCGGCAAGCCAGTCGAGGTGTCTCATCTCCTCTCGGGCGATGGCTTCGATTTCGCAGGCTACCTCGCCCTCGCCCATAGCATAGGCGTGGTTCAAATACTGGATGATAGCTCCGTGCTCCCCTTCAAGGTCCTTGTTGAGCAAGCCGATGATATCTTTGGGCATAGCCTCCCTCCTTTCAGGTGGCTACACTATAAGAACGATTTCCTGTTTCGTCAAGAGACAATCGCAGGGGCGTTCACTTGAACGCCCCTGCAGCGTTGACTTAGTCCACTTTGACGAACTGGGTCTTGGGTGCGCCGCAGACGGGGCACCTGTCAGGTGCGTTGCCCTCAATGGTGGCACCGCATATCTGACAGACGAAATAGTCGGTGGCTTTAGGCTTGCCGCCGCCCTTGATGGCATCGAGCGCTGTCTTGTACAGCCCCTCGTGCATTATCTCCACCTTGCGGGCATAGTCGAAGGTTCTCGTCGCTTTCGGATTCTGTTCCTTGTTTGCCTGCTCGATGAACTGGGGGTACATCTTTACATGCTCCATGTTCTCGCCGGATACGGCTGCCTGTAGGTTGTCCTGAGTGGACTTGATGCCCTCAAGAACATCGAGATGGCTGCGCGCATGTATAGTCTCCGCTTTTGAGGCAGCGCGGAATAGCCTGGCTACCTGGGGCTGACCCTCCTGATCCGCCTTGCGCGCAAACGCCAGATACGTGGTGCTTGCCTTGCTCTCCCCTTCGAAAGCCTCTTTTAGATTGTCCGTAGTCTTTGCCATCGCTTTACCTCCATTAATAAATAGTTTTCGATATTCAGCAGTTGTAGCGTTGCCACAGGAGTCACGACGCTACATTAAATCTCGCTTTCGCGCCCCAGCTTTTTCAGTAGCTCCTTTCTCATGCAGCGGTCCATGACCACTATGAGACCCGCTTTTTTTGCCTTATCGGCAGCCTCCTCGTTTATCAGTCCCTCCTGCATCCATACCGCTTTGGCTCCTATGGCGATCGCCTCGTCCACCACGGGCGGGATATCCTCGGCACGGCGGAATATATCGACTACCTCAACAGGCACAGGTATCAATGATAGATTGGGATAAACCTTTTCCCCGAGAATCTCCCCACCCTTGGGCGTTACGGGTATTATACGGTAACTCTCTTTCTTGAGAAAATCAGCTACTCTGTAGCTGGGACGCTGGGGGTCGGACGAGGCTCCTACTATGGCTACGGTGCGGTATTGGGTGAGTACTCTATCAATATCGGCGCTGATATTATTGGCCATGTCTTTAACCTTTCACAATGCCCAAATTAACATCAATTTAAGGTATTGACAATATAGCTGTATGTGACTTTAGTCTCTCGAACAACGGAGCATCTTACTAAACTCCGTATCTGTCTCTCAGTAACGATGACATTTCTAGCAAGTAGGCGAAGGCTCTCTCAACAAGCGACTCCTCTATACTTGAAGCAGGATTTCTCTCCGCGACAAAACAGGCCGCCTCGCCAGTGGCGCCGACCTGGCCGATATTCTTAAGGCAACACCTCGCCGGTGCCAGCAGCGCTTGTTTGGCAATTTGTCCCGGTGCCAGCCCGGTTGTTTGAGATATAGCATCCCAGTAGTCCGAAAGTAAGCCGCTCAACGCTTGCGGGGTTTCTCTGCTCAGGTTAGTGGAGTCGGTGGGCACGATGCCCCAGCATATTACTCCGCCGTTGCTGAGGAATTTAGCCACAGCGCTGGCATATTCTCTGGGCATAGCTCCTATCTGGTAAGCGTCGAATGAAAGTATGGAAATTCCCAGTTCCAGCAAGAAAGGCAGATTCACATTGGCGCAAAGATGAAGCGCTTTGGGACCTGCGATGCCTCTCATGAAATCCTTGTAGTCCTGGCGCGCCTGCACATCGTTGTAACCCGAGAGGCTGCTGAAAACCCAGCCTAACCCGGGCTCGTCCACCCAGACAAAAGCGTTTTTATTTTTCTGCTTGAGCTCCTGATATTGCCGGTTGACCTTTCTCTGCATGAAGTCGAATAAAAGGCTCTTCGCCTCATCGTTATAAATGATGGGCTTGCCATTCTCATCCACAATCTTGAACCCGAAGCTGACAGGGCCTGTCAGTTGCCCTCTTATGGCAGGGTAGCTTTCCAAATCATTTGCCAGAAATCGATGATAGACTGCGGAATACTCTCTGCTCAAGGTGAAAGTCCGGACATCTGCCAGTTTCTGAGAATAGCTCTCAAGGTCCTCCTGAAATTTGGTGGTATTGAAAACGACTCGCTCGTTTTCTATATCGACTGTAATGCCGGGGAAGTTCTGTGAAGATTGAGCGTACATATCCTCGTAAAAACTTATGTTGGGAAGCTGTGGCCAGAATGGAATATCGAGGCTGAAGGCGAGCTCAAGCGCCTTGCTGATATCAGTATGGGGCATAATACCCATAGCTGTGGTTTTGCAACCAGCGTAAAATGTCATATGTCTTTTATATTAAGATAAAAATCTTGTCCTCATCATAGGTCTAAATGGGTAAAGAAATCATAAAATGGGTTGAGAAAAGGTTGCAAAGTTATGACATTTTTGGCTCGGTTTCCTGCCACTGGATGACTTCGCTCGACCAGGCCTGGCTTATCGCTGCCTCCAGCGTTGCCTGCCTGGGCTCGCGCACATTCAATAGTGAACTGAGGGTGCGGTCGTCGAATTGTTCGAGAAAGCGGCACCGTTTGCGAAAGGAGAGCAGAGTATGGCGTTCGCCTCCGTAGATAACATGGTCGATTTGCCCGAGGTGAGGCTCCAGATGCTCTCTAACATGTCCGCACACACGCTCGAAGAAATACTCTATCTGCTTATCGCGATGACGCTCGAAACGCCGAGCCGACGAGCCGCCCTTGCTGTGTCGAGAGTGCACCAGACCTGTGCCCACCTTGCTTGATACACGCTCTTCCCCCCGAAATATCCCCACTGCATATTCGCCCAGCCGCACCAGCACTAGAGCGAGCAGCAGGTCCTGTCGCAGCATCGACCGCAGCGGCTCCACATCGTAGCCGCTGGCGAACAGCTTCTCTCTGACGGGAAACGGAGGCAGCACCAGATACTTACCCTGTTCGCCCCAGAAAATAACAGCGCCTGTAGTGGAACGGGTTAGAATCTTATCGATATCGGGCAGTGTCTCCTCTGCGTCCGGCCCTAAGGCGCTTCTGAGGGTTTTTTCATTATCAAGCGACAGCGATTTTTGCGGCAAGTATAATGATGTAGCCTGTCCTTTGGCAGCCTCAAGCTCATCGAGCAAGCCGAGCATCCTCTGTCTGGTGAAACGGCGACGGGTTGGTATTAGCATAAATACATCCTATGTCTTGCGTAGGGGCGACCTGCTGGTCGTCCCGTCATTGCTGGGATTCTCACTGTCCGAATCCCATTTCTGGGCATTATTGACAATGTATTCCCTGATATCATTTAAATCGTGTTCGTTTCGTATCACATGTTCATAATAATTGCGTTGCCATACAGGTTCACAGAGTGTGCCGCGCAATTCATTGACACGTATGGTTACCGCAGATTTGAAACCCGTAACAAAGGTGCTCAATGAACGAGGTTTTCGCTGTAAATGCGCATGATCGTGTTGTAGGGGCGCAAGGCCTTGCGCCCCTACGATAGTAACAACACCGTGGATGTGATTGGGCATAACGATAAATGCGTCCAGTTCAATCTCGTGGCGTATCTTCCCGGACCGATACCATTCTTCTTCAACTACCTTGCCATATTCGTTTAACACCATTTCTCCATTGGTCACTTTGCCAAATAAACATTCCTTGTCATAGGTGCATATCGTTATGAAATATGCCCCAGCCTGCGAATAGTCGTAATGCTTCAATCGGATGGAACGGCGCTGGTGCTTGTCTAGATTAGGTGTCATGGTTTTGTCAATGTAGGGGCGCAAGGCCTTGCGCCCCTACGTGAAAAATATTATAGCTCCACCACCGTGACCCCGTCGCCGCCCTCGCCTTTGCCGCCGGGGCGGTAGGATTTGACCAGCGGGTGTTGGGATAATAGCTCGCGCACTATCTGGCGCACCACGCCGGTACCGAAGCCGTGGATGATGCGCACCTGGTTGAAGTTGGCAACGGAGACATCGTTGAGGTAGCTGTCCAACTCAGGCTCCACCTCCTCGGCGCGTTTTCCCCGTAAATCGAGCTCCACTGCCTTTATCCTGGGGCTGAGGTCTTTCTTTACCGCATGTGATAGAGGCAGCACCTTGCCCGCCGCGGGCATCACCTTATCTATACTATCTATGTTCAGCCTCAACCGGGTTTGACCTGCCTGAACCTCGAACTGCCCCTCGTCATCGGGCAAAGATAGCACATTTGCCCACATATCCATGTCCTTCAGCCATACCCTGTCGCCCACGGAGATTTTACCTGACTCTACTGCCGCTTCCTCAGGCGTCTCCATGCGTTTGGGTTTGGTCTGCCATTTTTCGCTCTTGAGTTGCTCCTGCACCGATATCAGCGCCTTTTTTGCCTGCTCTATGCTTTCCTGCGACTTGGCTTTCTTCAATTCTGTCATGGAGTCGCGAAGCTGTCTTTGCAGCTCGTCAGCTTGCTCAATGAGCCTCTCCTTGGTCTCGCGACGCAGGCTCTGCTCATGCTCTTCCAGTTCCCTGAACTCATGCTCTACTCGCCTTTTCAGCCTCTCGGTCTCGTTTTTCTCTTTCTCCAGACCGAGGCGCAGCGTTTCTATTTTCTGCTTCTCGCTCAGCAAATCGGCAAGCAGCCTCTCCATATCCTGTGTCCCCCTGGCTATCATCTCTTTGGCGGAGGCGATTATCCCCGCGGGCAAGCCTAACTGCGAGGCTATGGCGAGCGCGTTGCTGCCCCCGGGTATGCCCATGGTGAGATGGTAAGTTGGCGCCAAAGTGGCGGGGTCGAAATCCAGCGAGGCGTTTTTCAAGCCCGGCGTGGTGTGGGCGAAAATCTTGAGGTCGCCGTAGTGAGTAGTGGCTACAGCCGTCGTTTTCTTGGACAGGAAATGCAGCAGGATGGCCCGCGCCAGCGCAGAGCCTTCGGCGGGGTCGGTGCTGGTGCCCAGCTCGTCCAGAAGCACCAGGCTACGCTCGGTGGAGTTATTGATGATGCGCACGATGTTGCCCATGTGCGAACTGAAGGTGGAAAGGGTCTGCTCGATGCTCTGCTCATCGCCGATGTCGGCATACACGCCGTCGAAAATAGGTATACGGCTTTCATCCGAAGCTGGGATAGGGATGCCTGCCTGGGTCATCAGGGTCAGCAGCCCTACAGTTTTCAAAGCTACGGTCTTGCCGCCGGTGTTGGGGCCTGTGATAACCAGTATCGAGTATTCCTGACCTATCTCCACTAAAAGCGGCACAGCCTTTCCCTTGAGCAGCGGGTGTCTGGCATTAACCAGCCTGAGCACGCCGTCGGAGGCAATCGCAGGCTCTGCGGCTTTCACTTTGCCGGCGTATTTCGCCTTTGCCAGTATCAAATCGAGCTCGGCGAGCAGCTCAACATCCTGTGATATGGCTGCTTCGTTAGCGCCTGCCTCGGCGCTGAGAGCCATAAGGATTCTCTCCACCTCGCGCTTTTCCTCAATCACGAGCTGCCTCAACTCGTTGCCCAGCTCCACGGTAGCCCACGGCTCGACGAATACCGTAGCGCCTGTGTTGGAGATATCATGGACTATGCCCTTGATTTCTTTGCGCGACTCAGCCTTGATAGGGATGACATACCGTCCTTCTCTTTCGGATATGAAGCCTTCTTGCATGAACCTGCGACCACGGGGCGATTTGATTATCGCCTCCAGGCGCTCCAGCAGTTGCTGACGTGTCTCCCTCAGACCGCGCCTCAGCTCGGACAGTCTGGGCGAGGCGGAGTCCATCACCTCGGCGTTGGGGCTGATGCATCTGCCTATCTCGTTTTCCAGAGAGGACAGTTCCACCAACTGCTCAGCGATTTCCCAGAGCGAGGGGGTTTCCTTGGACAGCTTTTTAAGATTGTTTCTCACGTAGCGCGCTGCGGCTAAGGTGGCTTGAATCTGAAGCAGGGTCAACGGTTCGAGAATCTTGCTCTTAGCTGCCATTTCCACAGGCTCTCGTACATCGAGGGCTCCTCTTATCGAGAAATCGGGCTCCTGTATCGACAACTGGCGCGCCTCGGCAGATTGTCGCAATAGCTTTGAGATAAGGTTGGGATTCGGAGATGGCTGCAAACTCAGGGCAAGCTCCCGGCTTGCCGAAAAAGAGGTATATCCGGCGAGAATCCCTCTGATTTTGGGGAACTCCAGCATCTCAAGGCTTTTATCGTCCATCGCAAAGACCTTTGTAGTTAAATATCATCGAAAGTATATCATATCATGGTGGGGCACGGCATGCCGTGCCCCATAAATGCAGGGGCGTTCAATTGAACACCCCCACAAGCAAAGACACAATGCTGACAATGATTTATAATTATGAGCGCCGATGAAGATA
>VGNW01000010.1 GCA_016865955.1 Chloroflexota bacterium
GGCTGAACCTCCGCCGTCGATTTCAAAAAGGTGCTCTAGTATACCATCTTCGGTAACAGGAATTATGACGCAATGATATATACTTCGGTAACACTTTATTTTGACGCAATACGGTGCCCACAGGGATATTTTTAGTTGCTCCGACCCTATGTTTACAGCTCTGATTTTGCCGAAGCTTTATTCGATGCTGCTGCCCGTCTTTTGAGCATATCAATGAATGCTTCGATGCGCGTCCTGACATGGCTGTTGAGCGTGAAGTCGGTATTGCCCTCCAGCGTCAGCATGGGCATGTTGATGGCGTGGCGGAAGATTATGTCGCCTATGCCGCGGTGACAGAATGCCTGCACATAGTGAATGACGCCGTCCGCGCGCCGCCGGCGCAGTTGCGTTGTGATATCGTCAGCGCGCCCGAAGATGGAATAGGGGTAGGTATAGTTGCTGTACTGCTGGGCAAGCGAGACGCCGGGGGCGGGCATAGCGAACTGTCGCTGAATCTCATTAAAGACGACACGCGCTCCGTTGCGCTCGATAAAGGAGTAGAGTCCGCCGGCGAATACGGGCGGCACACCGATATAGGCGAGGCGAAGCATATTATCGGGATAGGGTTTCCTTTTTTTGACCTCTCCCAGTAACTTTCCCAGACTGCGTTCATATTCGCGGTAGTCACCATTGAAATCCGAACTTGAGACCAGCCAGAAGTGGTTCTCCTGTCCGCTGACCAGCCCCTCTTTCCAGGTAAGCCCGTCAAGCTCCAGGGCAAGCTGCCTGGCGTTTGCCAGCTCACACTTTACCTTCTCCGCCTTATCCAGAGTCGTCCCCAGCCTCCGCGCTAAATCCTCCAGAGCGCCTTGCATGAGCACGACATCGGGTCGCTCGGGGTAGGCGAAGGGCAGTACCTCCAGCCCTTTGAGCTTGAGCACCTCCATGAGCATTATGGTATTGGAGCAGTCGCCGGTGGTGACGCAGAGCACGGTGTTTATGCCGTACTCCATACAGACGCCGTAGATGCCCTTAATCCAGGTGCAGCAGTTCTGAGGAAAGCCAGCCCTCTCGGCTACGCTCACCAGGCGTTCCCGTTCCGGGCTGCCGATGAACAGGTTGTTGAGGTCAACCGGCTTATAGCCCGCCGCCATCAACACTTCTATGGGGACTGTGGTGGTGATACCGATCCGTTTCATTTATTCAAGCTACACCTTCGCAAGTAGCTCTAAAAATGCTTCTCTTGTCAATTCAGCATCATGGATTATCTTCCTCAAAAGACCGCGCCCTAAATCCTCGCCTTTATGTACAGGTATCACCGTGGCTCTCCCGTCAACATGTCTGAGAAAAACATGGCTTCCTCTTCGTCGCACAACCTCAAAGCCTGCCTTCTGGAGAGCCTTGATTACTCTTTCTGCTGTCACAGGGCGAAGCTTGCTCACACCACCACCTTCTGAACACCAATAAATTCTGTCTTAATATCTTCGCCCTCTACCTCAAGGCATAATAAAATAGCCTCTTTTACCCGCTCCATAAGTTCATCCAGAGACTTTGCCTGGGTGTGACAGCCTTTGAGTTCAGGAACGCTGCCTACGTAGTACCCATCCTCGTCTCTCTCGATAACAACGCTAAACTCTTTCTTCTTCATACCCTACCTCCTCAAATTGCGAAATGCGCCTTCGCCGGCGTACATGGCTCTTTTGTTCAGCTCTTCTTCGATACGCAGCAGGCGGTTGTACTTGGCAACGCGCTCGGAGCGGCAGGGCGCTCCTGCCTTTATCTGACCCGTGTTCATGGCGACAGCAAGGTCGCTTATAGTAGTGTCCTCGGTCTCGCCGGAGCGGTGGCTCACCACCGATGTCCACCCCGCCTTCTTCGCCATATCGATAACAGCCAGCGTCTCGGTGAGGGTTCCTATCTGGTTGAGCTTTATCAGAATCGAGTTGGAGCAGTTCTCGGCGATGCCTCGACTCAGTCGTTCCCTGTTCGTGGTATAGAGGTCGTCGCCCACAAGCTGCACTTTGTCGCCCAACCTCTGCCTGAGCAGCTTCCAGCCCTCCCAGTCGTCCTCCGCCATGCCGTCCTCTATGCTGATTATGGGGTATTCGGATACCAGTTTGCTGTAGTACTCAACCATCTCAGCGCCGGTGTAAGATACGCCCTCTTTCGCCAGTACATATTTGCCACTCTTAAAGAACTCGGTCGAGGCGGGGTCTAATCCTATATAGCATTCCTTGCCGGGCTTGTAGCCGGCAGCCTCGATGGCAGCCAGAATCACCTCCACCGCCTCACGATTCGTCGCCAGCCTGGGGGCAAAACCGCCCTCGTCGCCCACACCCGTGCTTGCTCCTCTGGACTTCAGTACCTTCTTCAGAGCATGATAAACCTCGGTTCCAATCTGCAGGGCATGGGCGAAGTTCCGTGCGCCCACGGGCAGCACCATGAACTCCTGCAAGTCCACCGAGTCCTCAGCGTGTTTGCCGCCGTTGAGTATGTTCATCAAGGGCACCGGCAGCAGGCGGGCGGCTTCTCCTCCCAGATAGCGATAGAGCGGCATGCCCTGCGAGTTGGCTGCGGCATGAGCTACAGCCAGAGACACGCCCAGCATGGCATTAGCGCCCAGCTTCGATTTATTAGGGGTGCCGTCCAGACCTATCATCTTCTGGTCGATCGCCACCTGGTCCACAGCCGACATCCCGATTATGGCGGGAGCTATTATCTCCCTGACATTGTTTACAGCCTTCGAAACGCCCAAACCGCGGAACGCCGATGAATCGCCGTCACGCAGCTCCACCGCCTCGTGGCTGCCTGTGCTCGCCCCCGAGGGTACGGCAGCACAGCCTACGGAGCCATCAGCCAGGCCGACCTCCACCTCCACCGTAGGATTGCCTCTGGAATCGAATATCTGTCTGCCTTTTATGCTTTTGATACTCTTCATTCCTTTTCACCTGCTTTCGTTTTCCCCTCTGCCGCTGCCAGAGCCTTCTCCACAGCCTCTCTGGGAGTATTAGCAGAGATAATGGATTTAACCAGGCGTCCGTTCTTTGAAAGCGACCACGTGTTCAGCCCGATGACGGGTATTTTATTGCGCAGGGCACAGGCTATCTCGGAGAGGGTCCCGTACTGCCCCCCGATGGCGATTACAGCCTGGGCTGAGTTAACCACGATTACGTTGCGTGCCTCTCCCATGCCGGTAACAACGGGTATATCTACATACGGATTAGCTTCCTCGCGACTGTTACCCGGCAATATTCCCACCGTCCTGCCATTGGCAGCGCGGGCTCCCTTGCAGGCTGCTGCCATCACGCCGCCCAGCCCCCCGCAAATCAGGGTTACGCCCCGTTTAGCTAATTGAGTCCCCACCGCTTCTGCAAGTTTGGCTTCGTCACGAGAGCACTGTCCTCCGCCGACTACAGCGATAAACATTCCGCCCCCTTATTCTCAGAGCTTTCCATCCTGAAACGCACAGCCCTATTATATACCAGACAAGGGGCTTAAAGCCCCTTGTCTTACTATTCACGTCAACTACATGACAGACTCATTTCGCACGCGGATGAGAGCTTTCGTACACCCTGCGCAGGTGTTCGGTGGTAAGATGGGTATAAATCTGAGTGGTAGAAATATTGGCATGTCCCAGCAGCTCCTGAAGCTCTCTGAGATTCATCTTCCCGCTGTGCAACAGGTGGGTTGCTATACTGTGCCGCAGCACATGAGGCGTAATCTCAGCCTCTATTTCCGCCTTCTCGGCATGTCCCTTGAGGATGAGCCAGAACCCCTGCCTGGTCAGACGCTGCCCCCTGCGATTCAGAAAAAGGGCTGTCTCATCCTGAGTGCTGAGAAGCTGAGGGCGGGCATCGTCGATATAGGTCTTGACCGCCTTAATCGCTTTGCTGTGAATAGGGATAAGGCGCTCCTTTGAGCCTTTGCCGAAGCAGCGCACGAAGCCATTTCTTAGATTCACCTCGCGAACATTGAGCGACACCATCTCGCTTACTCTCATGCCGGTGGCATAGAGCAGCTCCAGCATCGCCTTATCCCGTTTCGCCTCGGGAGTATTGTGCTTGTCGGGCTGCTCTAGTAATTTCTCAACGTCCTCGATAGAGATAGCCTTGGGCAGCGCCTTCCCCACCTTGGGACCGCTCACCCCCTCCGTGGGATTTTTCTTCAGAGTGCCTTCGGCTGTCAGGAAGTTGAAGAATGACTTAATGGCGGCTACCTTGCGCGCCATCGTAGCCGGCGCGTAGCTGCGCTCTCGCAGGGTCACCAGGTAGTCCAGAATCAGCGCACGGTCGACACTCTCCCAGCCTGCCTGCGACTTATCCTCTTTGGTAAGCCGTTCCCGTGCAAACGCTGCAAACTGGCTCAAGTCGTTCTTGTAAGCCTCCAGTGTATTGTTGGAGAAGCCTTTCTCCACGGAAAGGGAAGAGATAAAGTTGGATATTCCCTCGTCCATAGAAACCCTCCCGAAAACTAAACGCTAATTATGGCCGGAACCCGGCATTCCGACAGGAGGCAACTCCAGACCCCTCTCTTTGCAGACCTCCTGGTAAATAAGCACCAGCTCTTTATCGAACAGGGCTCGCTTTCGCCTCAGCGCCATAGCCCTGGCACGAGCCAGTATTTCCCTCGCAATATCCTCGGGCAACTCGATGCCGAACTCGCGGGCAAACTTGAACAGTATGGTATGAGAGCCGCTGTGCTTGCCCACCATTATCTGCCGTTCCAGACCCACCTCTTCGGGGGAAAAAGCCTCGTAGGTGGGCGGATGCTTGAGCACGCCGTCGGCATGGATGCCCGATTCATGGGCGAAGATATTGTCACCTATTATAGCCTGACTTACAGGCAAAGGCCTCATCGAAGCCTCCGCTACGTAAAGCGACAGCTCCCGAAGGCGCGTAGTATCTATGCCTGCGTCGATTTTCTCAATGTGCTTCAAAGCCATCACAACCTCAGCCAGGGAGGCATTGCCCGCTCTCTCTCCCAGGCCATTGACCGTGGTGTTGACCCATTTGGCACCCGCCCTGATGCCTGCCAGCGCGTTGGCTGTTGCCATGCCGAAGTCGTTATGAGTGTGCATCTCGATATCGATATGGGCTTCCTCGATAAGGCGGCATATCGCCTCATGAGTCCGGAACGGCTCGAAGACGCCCACAGTATCGCAGAAGCGCAGCCGGTCGGCGCCGGCATCCTTGGCGACCCTGGCGAATTGGATAAGGAAATCGGGGTCGGCGCGGGAGGCATCCTCGGCATTGACCGAGACATAGAGGTCGTGGCTTTTGGCGTACTTCGTTGCTTTCTTGACGCTCTGTAAGACCCATTCGCGGGATTGTCTCAATTTATATTGAATGTGTATGTCCGAAGCGGAGATGCTCAGGGCTACAGCCTTTGTGCCGCATTCCAGCGAGCAATCTATATCCGAGATAACCGGACGATTCCAGGTAATGATGCTCGATTTCAGACCCAGCGCGATAATGGATTTGATAGCCTCCATTTCATCGCCGCCCATAGCAGGAATGCCCGCCTCAATCTGGTGTACGCCTATCTCATTCAGCATGCGGGCTATCTGAACCTTCTCCTCGTTGGAGAAAACCACTCCGGCAGTCTGCTCGCCATCCCTCAGAGTGGTATCATCGATGAGCACGACCAAAAGACAATCCTCCCAAGAACTAGTTTGCCTGAATCTAGCAGATACCGGGGACAAGGTCGCTTCACAAAGGCTTACATAACATAACACAACCATTTCCCTTTTGCAAGAAGCATCGGATAACGATGGCAACAGCTTCAAGGCCAAGCTCCGAACCCGGCTTTCAGCTATCGGCAGTCAGTCATCGGTAAGGCTGAACACTAAAAGCTAACGGCTGAGTGCCAGAGAATTGGTTCGGATTCCCCTTGGGTTGGCATTAAGGAGGGTGAAAAGCATTGAAACACTCTTAGAAGTTTTCCTTGACATCCATTTTAACTACGAGATATAATCTTCCGAGAGTTGGAAGTTAGAAAGGGTGTGATATGTGTGACAGAGGTAGTGGTCGGAGATAAC
Organism: Chloroflexota bacterium; assembly: GCA_016865955.1. Classification (GTDB taxonomy): domain Bacteria; phylum Chloroflexota; class Dehalococcoidia; order SZUA-161; family SZUA-161; genus VGNW01. The sequence goes on from VGNW01000010.1 coordinate 6,017, forward strand.
GAGCCGTTTGAAAGTGCTTTAAGGCGCTTCAACAAAAAGGTTCAGCAGGACGGCGTACTTGCTGAGGCACGCCGCAGAGAACATTTCGAGAAGCCGAGCATCAAACGCAAGAAAAAAGAAGCCACCAAGAGACGGAAGACCGCCAGAAGCGCCCGCGAGCGCTAGAGTCCCGTAAAATCCGTCGAACACAGGGGGCAACGGAAAAGCAGATGCTGCAAGAAAAGCTGATGGACGACCTCAAGGCAGCGATGAAGGGCAGGGATAAGCTGCGCCACGTGGTCATCAGCATGGTCAGAGCAGCCATCAAGAACGCCGAGATAGCCCAGCAGAGGACAATGGAAGATCCCGATGTACTGGGCATTATCGCCAAAGAGGCGAAGCTCCGTAAAGAGAGTATCGAGGAGTTCAAAAAAGGCAACCGCCCCGACCTGGTAGCCAAGGAGGAAGCCGAGCTTGCTATACTCCTCGAATACTTGCCCAAACAAATGTCGCGCGATGAAATAATCGCTGCCGCGCGTCAGGTTATTGCGGAGGTGGGCGCTCAAGGCCCTGCGGACAAAGGCAAAGTAATGCCCAAGCTCATGGTTCAACTCAAGGGTAAAGCCGAGGGGCGCGAGATAAACGACATCGTAACCAAACTGCTCAGCGGCGCCATAAGCTGAACAGAAGACTTAAGGTTCTTCAGGGGACAGTCGGGTTGTCTGATTGTCCCCTTTGTCACATATTAAACCGTAATTGTTTAGAGAGGGAAAAGGCAGATGGATGATGGATACTATGCATCTCGAAAAACAAAGCTGCTTAAAGATTTCGATAAGGTTACAAAGCAGATTAAGGGTGTTTTTGTAGAACGCTACGGCAAGGACCTGGCAGATACTGCAGTTAAGGAAGCTCGTCTGGAGTATGAGAACTTGGTCCCGCAAATACCATACATTGGAGGCAAGCAGCCATTTACCCGATTCATCATCGCCACTGCCTGGTTTCTGGCTATGTACAGAGTGCTTAAGGCTCATGGTAAGTCAGTCGATGAAGTCGGCAGGATTATTTACGAAGTAACCGAGAAGGTAATCTACGGTTATCCCTGGTTTATTCGTTGTTTAATAGGAAGATTATTCTTCTCGAAGAGACTTCGCAGTAGACTGAGGAAAAGAGCAGCCGAATCACAAAAGAGGCTGTATCCCTCAGACTATGTATATACACTTGTTGAGGGCGATGGCAAAGAATTTGACTTTGGTGTCGACTATACCGAATGTGCAACCTGCAAATTCCTCAATCTACATGGTGCATCAGAACTGGCACCCTATATCTGCCTGTGCGATGAAGTATATAGTGAGGCATTTGGCTGGGGCTTGGTCAGGACGACCACCATAGCTGAAGGCTCTAAGAAGTGCGATTTTCGCTTCAAAAGGGGCGGCAAGACCGGAATACTCTCTCGCATCTCCCGGTCTGGATGGTCAAAGCGACTCAGATAGACCCAAACTATCGCCGCTTATAAGCCATATGTCAATATTATTACCGTTAGACCACCTCATTAATTCGCCCACAAATTGCACGTACCAGGACAACAGCGCATAACCCGTATAACATTAGGCTTTTCTGTCGTCCCCTCACCTTTGTTTCTAACGTTCTCTGGCAATCCCAGTCAACGATGATAAATTAATTTTGTAGGGGTTGCTGCCCGGCAAGTTGAAGCTACTTCCGAGCTGAAGCTAGAGTCTTTCCCCGGGCTTTCATGGCTTTATAACAGGTTGATGAGCGCCCGAGTAGTAAGGGAACAAGCCTTCGGCTTGTTCCCTTTTACATTAAGGAGTAATATTGAATGGCTGTTAGGAGGCTCAGGCTATGCCTAAAGGTCTGATCATCTACTTCTCTCAAGGCAGTACCACAGCAAGGATTTCCGAAGCCATCGCCTCAAGCCTGCGACTCGCAGGATACGAGATGGACATGTGCAATATCAAAGATGAGCTGCCGCCAGACATCGGAAGTTACGACCTTCTCGGCATAGGATCGCCCGTATACTGGTATCGTCCACCGTTCAATATCACAGACTGCTTGAATAAACTCCCGAACCTCAAAGGGCTTCCGACATTTACCTTTGTGTTGTACGGCACTTACCGAGGTGACACCAGCACCAAGATACGGCGCATCCTGGCAAGCAAGGGTGCTAGAGATGTGGGATATTTCCACTGCCGTGGTGCTGATTACTTCTTAGGTTATTTAAAGATGGGATATCTCTTTTCTCCAGGTCATCCTACAGAGAGGGAGATAGCTCAAGCCAGAGATTTCGGCCAGGAGGTTGCCGCTCACATCGCCGATAAGCAGTATGTTAAACCGAAAGACGACCAACCACCAGGAACTATGTATCGACTGGAGCGGTTTATGGCAAATCGCTGGATGTGCAAGCACATTTTCAGCAGACTTTTCACCGCCGACATAAAAAAATGCTCTTCTTGTGGCTTGTGCATCATTCTCTGCCCCACAGGAAATATAACCTGGAATAAAAGAGGGTATCCCTCATGGGGCCGCAATTGCATGGTCTGTTTCACATGTGAAATGAAGTGCCCTGAGGATGCTGTTAGTTCGCCGATCGATTGGCCGGTATTTCTCCCTTTACTGCTTTACAATGTGCGTAAAGCATCGCGGGACAGCTCTCTAGACTATGTCCGGGTAATTCACAGCAACGGACAGACTAAAGCAATTTAGAAAGAATGCAGCACATTGAAGTCGAAATCTAGTTTAAATAATATCTCAGCGGTCAATGCTGCGCATGATGGAAAACTCTAAAAACAGTCCCAGAATAGCAGCAATACCAAACCCAGATATACCGATTATTGATACCCCTGAAACCAGGGGCGGTGACTCGGACACTACAAGCAGCGATGAGCCTACTAATAACGCAGCAATCACCAGCGCTACCGCCAGCCGATTGCCCACCCGATTAAGCGTCTTTCTCATCACATCCTGCCCCGTTTGCTCTACTTCCATCTTAATGCGACCTTCCCTCAGTTTCCGCAGAATGCTCCTTGCCTCATAGGGCAGGTCTTTCAACAGGTCGACAAGGTCAATCGCAGTAGCACCGAGCTCGCGGGCTTCTTTCCAGGGATTGAACTGGCGCCTGAGCATACCTGCAGCAAACGGTTTGATGTACTCGACCAAGTTTGTCTGGGGGTCGAGCCGGCTGGTGACATTTTCCACAGTAGCAATAGCCTTGAGTATCCATACCAGATTCGTCGGGAAGCGTAGATTATAGGTCCTAAGCATGTAAACTTCATTCTGCAACATGTCCCCTAAACGCAGCCCGCCCAGCGGTACATAGGCAAACTCCTGAATATACCTGGATAAATCCTTCTCGAATTGTTCTTCATTTACAGCGCTCTGGGGATTTACCAGTTCCAGAAGCGCCCTTGCCGTCGCCTTTTCGTCGCGTGTAGCCAGTCCGTATATCATCCGAGTCACACTGGCTCTTTCCAGCGATGACAGCGTTCCCATCATGCCGAAATCCAGTAAACAAACAACATTATCAGGCAGAACAAACATATTGCCGGGATGAGGGTCAGCATGGAAGAATCCGTGCTCCATGGACGATTTGAACAATATATCGGCGCAGCGCCGCGCGATCAATTTCAGGTCGTAGCCCTCCGCAGTGAGCTGGTCTATTTTAGATATATTTATTCCTTCGATAAATTCCATTACCAGCATTTTGGATGTGCACAACTCCTCATAGATATGAGGAACCTTAAGTCCCGGGGTGCCGGCGAAGTTTTGCTCGAATCGAGCCAAATTATTGGCTTCGGTTTTAAAATTAAGCTCCCTCTTAATTTCCTTGTCTATCTCGTTAATAAGTTCCACGGGATTGAGAAGTCTGGCTTCTTCGACACGACGTTCCATAATGCCGGCAAGCGAACGCAGGATGGAAATATCCGCCTCAATAGTATCCACTATCCCCGGCCTGCGTATTTTCACCGCCACCGTCCTGCCCCCCACAAGTGTGGCGCGGTGTACCTGCGCCAGTGAAGCTGCTGCCACAGGTTTATCATCAAATGACGCAAATACCTCTTCCAGAGGACGATTCAACTCCGCTCTAACGATTTCCCTAGCGACCGCAGAGGGAAAAGGCGGGACTTGCGCCTGTAGCTTCTCAAGCTCTTTAACTATATGCGGGGGGACCATATCGGGCCGCGTGCTCAGAATTTGTCCCATTTTGATGAAGGTAGGACCCAGTTCTTGAAGTGCCAGGCGAATCCTTTCGCCGGTCTCCATTTGTGCCATCCTTTGGTCGCAGCGGTGAAAGATTCGACATTGAATATTTATGTGTTGCCATACCCTTATCTGGTCCATCAGTTGACGGAAGCCATACTTGGCTAACACACCAACTATTTGCCTGGAACGCTTGAATCGGCGGAATACTGAGGCGGGCGACCTGAATTCAGGCATAGCACCAACTTTTAGACTTCATTAGTTCAATCCGTGGATTAATAAGTCGGGAAAGAATAGCCTTTTATCTGCATGTGTACTTGAACCGATGATTTTCACCATCGGTTTGCCGTCTATTATACATCATATTATCTGCGGTTTTCGTGCCGTTTAAGTTTTCTTTATTTTAATTTTGGTCGGCTTAGCTGCTTTGGATTTGGGAATATTTATTTCCAGAATTCCATTGTCATGTGTGGCGTCGATTCTGCCGGGGTCTGCATCGGCAGGCAGCCCGAACCGCCGGTAGAATTGCCCGTAGCATAGTTCGCACTCGTGATACCGGTCAACGGTAACATTTTCTGCCGGTTTGCGCTGCCCTTTCACTACAAGGAATTCCCCCGTTACCGAGATGTCCACATCGTCCGGATTCACGCCCGGCAGTTCCACTCGTACCACAAATCTATCATCCGTTTCATACATTTCCGCCACAGGCACCCAGGGATGCTCTTCGCCGGGGATCCGGCTCCAGATAAACTTCAAGCTCGGGAAATTGCCTTCCAGAAACCGGTCCAAATCTCCCAGGAAGTGGCGCTCCGCGTTCTCTACCTTTTTGATCGGTTCCCAGCGTCTTATTGCCGATGGGTTGATTTTTTTCTGCACCATGACCTCCTCCTTCTTAATTTAATAGCACTATCCGAAATATAAGCTATATTCTCTCACAAAGTCATAAAATTGCGGTAAAAAAATTAACAAATTCGTAACATCTGCATTGACTGCCACGCTATGTTTTGCTCAACAATTCTTCTACCTCCAAACCCCCGCCAAAGAGGTAAAGCCACTTTGGAAACCCCTGCTATTAAATAATCTAATCAGGATTTAGTTATCTCAAAAGTCATCACAACAATACTCAATAATGTTATAATTGGCACGGGATTATGCATAGAATACGTATCTCTTGAGTCTTACACAGGATACAAAGTCACCGTTCGTGGTGAGCCTGTCGAACCATGAATCCCGACAAGTCGGGAACAAGCTCAGGGCGAACGGATTGCCAGGCGAAAGGTGAAACGAGGCACGGATGAAGCATTTCTATCGCAGGGTTAACAGCGATTTTGAATATTGTTTTAATGTAGAGACATCGGCTCCGCTCACCGCTGGAGAACTGAAAACATTGCGCTGGCTGCTCACTGAGACCTTTGAGCCGCAGAATTTCGGCGAAAAATCCGCTCTAAAACACGCTAAAAACGCAGTCGAGGTCGGGCCGCGTTTGAACTTCGAGACGGCTTACTCTACCAACGCCGTTGCTATCTGCCACGCCTGCGGTCTGGATAAGGTCACCCGCCTCGAGGTCTCAAGAAGGTATCTGCCGCCCCCGCAAGCTGATAAAGCGCAGTTTATCGCCGAGAACCATGACCGCATGACGGAATGCCCCTACCCCAAGCCTCTGAAGACATTCGAGACCGGCGCCGTTCCCGAAAAGACATTCTCCGTACCTTTGATGAAAAAGGGGCTCGCCGAGCTGAAGAGGTTTAACCGCGAGAAGGGTCTGGGTATGGACAATTGGGACATGAACTTCTACTTCAATCTGTTCACCGGGACGCTGCGCCGCAATCCCACTAATGTGGAACTGTTCATGCTGGGCAACAACAACAGCGAGCACTCCCGTCACTGGTTCTTCAAAGGCAAGTTGATAATAGACGGCATGGAGATTCCCGAAACGCTGATTCAGATTGTCAAATCGACCCTGAAAGCTAATCCGTCGAATAGCGTCATCGCCTTCAGCGATAACTCCAGCGCCATCAAGGGTTATCAAATCCATACAATACTGCCCCGGTATCCGGGGAAATGTTCGCCCTTTGTCTCTCAGAAGTGCCATTATCACATCCTGTTCACCGCCGAGACCCACAACTATCCCAGCGGCGTGCAGCCCTTCCAGGGCGCGACCACCGGCACCGGAGGCAGGATTCGCGACGGGCACGCCACCGGCAGAGGCTCGCTGGTAATTGCAGGCACGGCTGCCTACTGCACGGCATCTCTGAGTATCCCCGATTTCCCCATCCCCGGCGAACCACACGGCCTTGACTACCCCTTCGAGCTGGCTTCGCCGCTGGAGATACTTATCGAAGCCAGCAACGGCGCCTCGGACTACGGTAATAAGTTCGGCGAGCCTTTGATTCAGGGGTACGTCAGGACTTTCGAGCAGATACTGCCCGGCGGAGAACGCCGCGGCTGGATAAAGCCCATCATGTTCACCGGCGGCATCGGGCAAATCGATGCCAGGCACATCGTGAAGGAAGAGCCAAAGAAAGGCATGATGGTAGTGCAGGTCGGCGGTCCGGCTTATCGCATCGGCATGGGCGGAGGCTCAGCTTCCAGCATGATTCAGGGCGAGAATATCGCCGAGCTTGACTTCAACGCCGTGCAGCGCGGCAATGCCGAGATGGAGAACAAGCTCAACCGGGTAATCCGGACCTGTGTGGAAATGGGCGAGAGCAATCCGCTTCTCTCCGCTCACGACCAGGGCGCCGGAGGGCCCGGCAACGTCCTTGCCGAGATAATCAATCCCACCGGCGGCAGGATTAACATCCGCCGGATTAAACTCGGTGATATGTCTCTGGCAGTGGTGGAGCTATGGTGCGCCGAATATCAGGAGCGTTCCGCCTTCTTGACCGACCCCGCGAGAATAGAGGATTTCGAGTTAATCTGCCGTCGAGAGAAGGTAAGCTGCGAGGTGCTCGGCGAGATTACCGGGGACGGACAAATCGTGGTTTACGATGAAAAGAACCGCTTCAAGCCGGTCGATTTGCCCCTCGATAAAATCCTCGGCGAGATGCCGCAGAAACCCTTCGCTCTGGAGAGACTCCCCAGGAAGCTGCAACCCCTGCGCCTGCCCAAAGGTTTGACTGTGGAAAAAGCGCTGCGGCTGGTGTTCCGCCTGCCGTCGGTCGGCTCCAAGGGATACCTGGTGCGCAAGGTGGATAGAAGCGTCACCGGACTCATCGCCCAGCAGCAGTGCTGCGGGCCTCTGCAGCTTCCGGTGGCTGACGTGGCAGTGGTAGCGCAGAGCCACTTCGGGCTGAACGGCGGTGCGACCGCCATCGGCGAGCAGCCCATCAAAATGCTCATCGATGAAGGAGCCGGTGCCCGCATGGCGGTGGGCGAGATGCTGACCAATATGGTCTCCGCCCGCATCAGCGACCTCACCCACATCAAGTGCTCGGGCAACTGGATGTGGGCAGCCAAGCTGCCCGGCGAGGGAGCGCGTCTTTATGATGCAGCGGTGGCGATGAAAGTCCTGATGATAAAGCTGGGCATCGCCGTCGATGGCGGCAAGGACAGCATCACTATGGCTGCCAGGGTAGGCAATGAAACTGTGAAAGCCCCCGGAGAATTAGTTATCTCCGGCTATGCCACTGTTCCCGATATCACCAGAAAAGCAACTCCCGATATCAAAAAGCCCGGCGAAAGCAGGCTGATTTTCCTCGACCTCGCGGCGGGCAAGAATCGACTCGGCGGCTCGGCGCTGGCTCAGGCTCTGGGACAACTTGGCGACGAAGCGCCCGATGTGGAGAATCACCTGCTCCTCAGCAACGCATTCAACGCTGTCCAGACCATGCTAGACGACGGACTGATTCTCGCCTGCCATGACCGCAGTGACGGCGGTCTGATTACCGCTCTGGCCGAGATGGCGATGTCGGGAAATTGCGGGATTTCTATTAAGCTCCCCGATAAAGAAAAGGCAATCCCCTATTTATTCTCCGAAGAGCTGGGGCTGATACTGGAATACCTGCCGGCTAATGAAAGAAAGATAAAGGCTATCCTTAAACAGTCCCGCGTGCCTTTCACCGTACTGGGCAGCACCCGGAAAGAACGGCAGGTAGTCATCAGTCAGGGCAAAAAAACTATACTCGATGTAAGCACGGTAAAGCTACTGGCGTGGTGGGAGGCGACCAGCGACAGGCTGGAGCTGGAGCAGATGAATCCCGCGGTAGCTCAAGAGCAGGCGCGGCACCACAACCGTCCCGGCTTGAGATACCATTTAACCTTCCAGCCCGAGGCAACGCCCCTGAGCATCCTGCGTCAGAAGAACAAGCACAGGGTTGCCATTATCCGCGAGGAGGGCAGCAACGGCGACCGCGAGATGACCTCGGCTTTCTTCTGGGCGGGATTCGAGCCCTGGGACGTCACCGTGACCGATTTGCTGGAGGAGCGCATCACCCTCGACAGCTTCCGCGGCATCGTCTTCGTCGGCGGCTTCTCCTACGCCGATGTGCTGGACGCTGCCAAAGGCTGGGCAGGCATCATCAAATTCAATCCGAGGCTGCAAAAGATGTTCCGGAGTTTCTTCAACCGCCCCGATACCTTCTCGCTGGGGATATGCAACGGCTGCCAGTTGATGGCTCTGCTGGGCGTACTCCCCTGGCAGGGGATACCCGAGACGAAACAGCCCAGGTTCATCCGGAACACCTCGCAGCGATTCGAATCCTCCTGGATAACAGTGAAAATCTCGGAGAGCCCGGCGATAATGCTTAAAGGGATGGAAGGCTCAATACTGGGCATCTGGACGGCTCACGGCGAAGGGCATCTGCACTGTCCCGACCCCGCAATCCTCGCCGAGGCACGGCGAAAGAGGCTGACGCCCGTTGCCTTTGTTGACGATTCCGGGAAGCCCACGGAGAAATACCGTTTCAATCCCAACGGCTCACCTTTCGGAATCACCGCCTTCTGTTCGCCCGATGGCAGGCATCTGGCGATGATGCCCCATCCCGAGAGAGCCTTCCTGCTCTGGCAGTGGCCCCATATACCCGAAGAGTGGAGGGGGAACTGGCGATTCAGCGTGGGCGATTTCCAGCTCTGGGCGTCCCCCTGGCTGAGAATGTTCCAGAACGCCCGAAAATGGTGCGACCAGTAGTAATCAGGGAGTGCAGAGGGATAGAATCCCTCTACCGAGGGTTTGGGGGCGTCCCCCAATTTTAAAATCCCCCAAGACTGGGGGATTCAGGGGGTTGATAGGATATTAAACGAATTTAGACTATTGACATAATAGAACACTTGTGCTAGTGTTAGCTCAGCGAAAATATAAGAAGTGGCGTCATGTTGGAAGTTGATAGAATCATTCAAGGAAATTGTCTGAACGTTCTCAAGTCTTTACCTGACGCTTGCATTGACTTTATCTTCACATCGCCACCGTACGCCGATAACCGAAAAAAGACCTACGATGGAATATCAACCAAACGATATGTAGAATGGTATCTTCCTATATCGGATGAACTCAAGCGTGTTCTTAAGCCTGAAGGCTCTTTCGTCCTGAATATAAAAGAAAGGGCAGCCGATGGTGAGCGTCAGACCTATGTCTTAGAGTTAATTCTCGCTATGCGAAAACAGGGCTGGCTCTGGACCGAAGAATACATCTGGCACAAAAAGAACTGCTATCCGGGCAAGTGGCCTAATCGATTCAGAGATGCGTGGGAACGCTGTCTGCACTTCACCAGGCAAAAACAATTCAAGATGTATCAAGAGGCTGTGATGATGCCCATGGGAAACTGGAAAGAGAAGCGATTGGCAAAATTGAGCGATACCGACCGGATTCGCGATGAGTCAAAAGTAGGCAGCGGATTCGGCAAAAATGTTTCTAACTGGCTTGGTAAAGATAATGTTTATCCCACTAATGTTCTGCATCTCGCCACTGAATGTGCTAATCGCGGACATAGTGCGTCTTTCCCGATTTCTCTGCCGACCTGGTTCATCAAGCTGTTCACCCAAGAGGGAGACGTGGTCCTCGACCCCTTTATGGGCTCTGGGACAACGGCTATTGCCTGCATCAAGTTGAAAAGGCACTATATTGGAATCGAGGCAAAAAAAGAATACTGCGACCTGGCGTTAGAAAGTATAGAGAAGGCGAAGAATGGACACAAAAAAGCTGGAATCACTGATAAGCCAATGTCTCTCCGACTTCTATGAGAGCCGTCTGCAGAAAGTAAAAAGTGTAAAGCTCCATGCTTTTCTGCGCAGGAAAAATCCCTATCTATTTCGAGCACTGGGTATTCAAAAAGCTTCCGAGATAGTGGAGCGATTGCTTGCAGATTACATCAGCGCCTCCGATGAAACCATATTCGGCAATGCTTTCTTTGAACCAATTGCTCGAATCGCCTCAGGTGGTAAAGCCTCCGACGCCGAAGGTGTGGACTTCGTAATAGAGTCAGGAAAGAGCATAAAAGCTATTGCTTTAAAGTCCGGGCCTAATATCTATAATTCCAGTCAGAAGAAACGGCAATCGCAAGAATTCCTGGCCGTACGCAGTCGTCTTTACAAGCTACACAAACAATTCGACCCCATTCTGGGGCATGCCTATGGCCGTGTAAAGAGTAAGCCTGGCAAAGACCTCATCTACAGAGACATTTCAGGGCAGGCATTCTGGACGGAAATCACAGGAGACCCTGACTTCTATCTCAAACTGGTTAGACTGATGAAAGAAGAGCCTGCCAAACATAGAAAAGAGTATGCGCCAGCCTGGGATGCTGCAGTGAATAGGTTCACTAGAGAATTCATTGACGATTTCTGCTTTAAAGACGGGACGATTGATTGGGAGAAATTAGTGAGTTTTGTGAGCGAAGAGAAATCTCAAAAATCGGTCAAAAAATCTCGAAAGGCGAAATAAAAAATCCATGTCTATTTCTATTTGTGGAAACTGTGGAAAGCATGTGCATAACTTCGTGGACAACTTCATTGACTGGTAACTAACGGACAGGAATAGAATAGGAGGCGCTGTGAAAGTAGTTTTTCTGCAGGATGTCCCCCATGTAGCCAAAGCCGGCGATGTGAAAGAGGTCAAGGACGGCTACAGCAGAAATTATCTCATCCCCAAAAAGCTCGCCGTCCCCGCCACGCCCACCGAGTTGAATAGGCTGGAGTTGCTGCGCCAGACCTCAGCCCATCGCCAGGTCCGCTCCGAGCAGGAAGCCGAGGCTCTGGCTCAGACCCTTAAAGAGACCACTCTCGTGTTCAGGGTGCGCGCCGGCGCTAAGGAGAAGCTCTACGGCTCCGTCACCAGCGCCGACATCGCCAAAGAGATACATAAGGTAACCAAACACGAGGTCGATAAGCGCAAGATAGAGCTTCCCGAGCCGATACGCGAGCTGGGCAGACACGAGGTCTCCGTCAAGCTGCACAAGGACATTACCGCCACCGTAGCCGTGGTAGTCGAGCCGGAAGCGGAGCCCGAGCCAAAACCGGAGAAGAAGAAGGAAGAGAAGAAAGAGGCGAAAGCCGAGAAGAAGCCCGCTGAGAAAAAGCCTGATAAAAAAGAGGAAAAGAAGCAGGAGAAAGAGAAGAAGAAAAAGGAGTCTGCTTAAATAGCAAAACATAGGCAGGGGCTCTGTCCCCTGCTTTTGAGACGGGTGGCTGAGCACCCGTCCTATGTGCTTTGTTTAATGCGCTGAGGATAATGATTTATGAACGGCGAAAGCAATGAAATTCAATCTAATATAAAGATGCCCCCTCACGATTTGGATGCCGAGGAGGCTGTGCTGGGGTCTCTGCTCATAGACCCCGAGGCTATCTTTAAAATAGTTACCATACTCAGGCCCGAGGACTTCTATCGGGAGAAGAACCGCTGGACCTATGAGTGCTGCCTGGCTTTGAACGAACGGCACGAGGCGATAAACCAGATAACCGTATCCCACGAACTGTCGCGTCAGCAGAAGCTGGAGGCAGCCGGCGGTGCCGCTTTCCTGAGCCACCTGGTGTATCAGGTTCCTACCTCGGTACATGCCGAATACTACGCCAATATAGTGCACCGCCTTGCCGTGATGCGGCGTCTTATCTCGGCATCGAACCAGATTGCCTCCATCGGCTATGAGTCCCCGCCCGACGTGGACGATGCCCTCAACAGAGCCGAGGCTGTTCTGTTCCGGCTGAGGCACGGGCAGACGCAGCGCGGCTTCGTGCACATCAGCGAGGTGCTCGACCGCTACTTCGAGGAGAGCAGCCTGTCTCCGGAGCATCCCGACTATTTGCCTCATGTGCCCACCGGTTTCAACGACGTGGACAAGATACTGGGCGGCTTGCAGCGTTCCGATATGATTGTGCTGGCGGCACGACCCGGCGTGGGCAAAACCAGCCTGGCTCTGAATATAGCCCACAACGCTGCCCTCAAATACGGAGCCCATGTGGCTGTCTTCAGCCTCGAAATGTCCAAGATGGAGCTGGCGTACCGCTTCCTTTCCAGCGAGTCGGGCGTCGATAATCAGAGAGTGAGGCTAGACCAGATAAGCGAGCGTCAGCGCGAAAATATCATGGAAGCCATGGGGCGCCTCGCCGAAGCACCCATCTACATAGATGACTCTCCCTTTCTCAGAGATTCCGATATGCGCAGCAAGGCACGGCGTCTCCACAGCGAGCACAAGATAGACCTTATTATCGTGGACTATCTGCAACTTATGCGCTCCAGCAGGATTACCGACAACCGCGTTCAGGAGATGAGCGACATCTCTCACTCCATAAAGGAGCTTGCCCGCGAGCTCGACGTGCCAGTGCTGGCGGTATCGCAGTTGAGCCGTGCCGTGGAAGGTCGCATACCCCACGTACCCATGCTCTCCGACCTCAGAGAGAGCGGCTCGATCGAGCAGGATGCGGATGTCGTCCTCTTTATCTACCGCGAGGATATCTACTACAAGAAAGAGGAGTGGGAGAAGAAATTCCCCGACCAGCCATATCCCAAAGGCATCTCCGAAATCATAGTCGCCAAACACCGCAATGGCCCCATGGGACGAGCCTATCTCTTCTTCCGCGACCAGATATCGAAGTTCGAGAACTACGAAAAACTCTCCAGCATCAAACCGAGCATGCTATGAAATCGTTCAGCGGTTTCCCTGCCAGGAGCGGGTTTACACCGATTCCCAACCTTTTCTTTACCGATGTGCTGCCGCAGGTCGATGACCCTGCTGAGCTTAAGGTCACTCTGCACATTTTCTGGGCTTTATATCGCAAAAAGGGCTATCCCCGCTTCGTTACCTTTAACGAGCTTGGGAGCGATTCTACACTGATGAGAGGCTTGGGAGGCGACGGCTCGCAGTCCGAGCCTTTGCGGCGCGGTCTGGAGCAAGCGGTGAAACGGGGCACCCTGCTCTGCCTGAAGGTGGAGCGCGGAGGAGATACGCACGAGCTGTATTTCGTCAATACCGACGCCGACCGGAGAGCCGTCGAGAAGATAAAAAGCGGCGAGCTGGAGCCGGGCGTGCTGGTGAAAAGCGAGCCCTGCATGGTAACGCGGGAGCAGCCCAATATCTTCACCCTTTACGAGCAGAACATCGGGATGCTCACCCCTATAATTGCCGAAGAGTTGAAAGAGGCGGAGAAGCTCTATCCCGCTTTATGGATCGAGGATGCCTTTAAGGAAGCGGTCGACCTGAACAAACGAAACTGGAGATATATCTCGCGCATTCTGGAGAGATGGAAGGCGGAAGGCAGACATGATGGAGAGCCTGGGCGACATTTTAAAGCGGAATCTAACCCTGAAGAGTACTTCAGGAGATACGGCCACATCCTCAAAAAATAAGAACATCGAGGAGCCTAAAAAAGAGGAATGCCCTCTATGCAAAGGGAAGGGCTGGCTGTGCTTCGATGTGCCCTTCGGACATCCCGACTTCGATAGACTGGTGCCCTGTCAGTGCACCCAGAGAGAGTTCGATAAGGAACGCCTGTCCCGCCTCGAAAAATACAGCAATCTGGGTCCCTTGATCCGCCTCACCTTCGATAATCTGCTGCCTCGGGGTCGCAGCAGCGACCCGCAGAATCAGGAGAGGTTCGCGCGAAGCCTGCAGGTGGCTAAGGGATTTGCCGAAAATCCCAAAGGCTGGCTTGTGCTCAGCGGGCCCAGCGGGTGCGGCAAGACGCATCTGGCAGCAGCCATAGCCAATTACCGCCTGCAGAAAGGGCATCCTCTGTTCTTCGTCACCGTACCCGATTTGCTCGACCACCTGCGCACAGCGTTCAGTCCCAGTAGCGATGTGACCTACGACGAGCTTTTCGAAAGGGTGCGCAACGCCCCTCTGCTGGTGCTCGACGACCTGGGCAGGCAGAGCAGCACGCCCTGGGCAGAGGAGAAGCTGTTTCAGATACTGAACCACAGGTTCAACGCCGAGTTGCCTACGGTGGTTACCATAAACGACATCAGGAATCTGGATGAACGGCTGGCGGTGAGGCTACAAAATCCGGCAATAGCGCAGATATGCGAACTGGAGAAAGCCCTGCTGCCCCTGTTCCAGCAAATCGGAGGGCTCAGCACGCAATTCCTGGAGGACAAGACCTTCGAGACCTTCGACACCAGAGGCATGAACGCCGACGCCAGAGGCAGGGACAGCCTGCAAACAGCCTTCACGGAGGCTCGCCGGTTCGCCGAATCACCCAAAGACTGGCTGGTTTTTCTGGGCGTTCATGGCTGCGGCAAGACCCACTTGGCAGCCGCTATAGCCAACCACCAGTTGAGAATGGGCAAACCGGTGTTTTTCGCCGTCGTGCCCGACCTGCTCGACCACCTGCGCCCCACCTTCAGCCCCGAGAGCAAAGTGACCTACGATGAGCTATTTGAAAAGGTGAAGACCAGCCCGCTGCTGATTCTGGACGATCTGGGCACCGAGAGCAGCACGCCGTGGGCGCAGGAGAAGCTCTACCAGATACTGAACTACCGCTACAACTCGCGCCTGTCCACCGTGATAACCGTAGCCGGATTTCTCGAAGGCATCGAAGGTCGTCTGGCTTCACGGTTGCAGGACCCCAAGCTGAGCAACGTCATGACCATTTTTGCCCCCGATTACCGCAGCCAGGTGAGACCGAGCGATGATTCCAAGTCATCGCGCCAGAAGCCGCGCCGCTGGCGCTAAACGGGGAAAATCCCAAACTCCAATTACCAAACAACTCTGCCAGCCACGAGCTACGAGCTATCAGCCTTCGGCTCGTCTGTAGGTTTATCGCTAGTCGCTGCAAGCTCAGTCAAGGGTTGCGGAGCAGGCTTCCTAGCAATCCAGATAAGCAGAGGGATACATACAGCTATAATTATCAGCGATACCACATGCGCCTGATGCAGCGGGCCCAGCACTGCAGCCTCGTCCCCTCTGATAAAGCTGAACAGGAATCGCCCGAAGGAATATAGAGGGGCATAGATAAGGAACAGCATCCAGTCCCTCTTCAGCCGCTTGCGCAGCCACAATAGCAGGGCAAAAATAAGCAGGTCGAGGATAAGCTCGTATGCCGGCAAGGGATGACGCGCCGGCTCCCCCAGTATCGTCGATGCTGCTGCATTGGGATGAGTGTAAATGACGCCCCAGGGCAGCGAGGTGGGCGTACCGTAGGCATCGCCGTTTATCAGACAGCCAATGCGTCCGATAGCCTGAGCCAGAATCATACCGGGGGCAGCGATATCGACAACCTTGCCCAGGGGCAGCTTCCGGATAGCAGCGTATGTTATCCCGAAAACGAAGCCGCCGACAAGCGCTCCGTAAAGCGACAGCCCTTCACCCCAGCCTCGCACTATCAGCCAGGGGTCGTGGCTGTAGATTTCGCTCCACTTATCGATGACATGGAACATGCGGGCACCGATTATCCCGCCCACTATGCCGAAAAGCGCCGTCGAATAGACGTCCTCGACTTTGATATTTTTCTCTTTGGACAGCTTCACCGCAACTATCACAGCGGCGAGCACCGCCAGCCCGGTAAACAGCCCGTGCCAGCCCATAGTGAATGAACCTACCGTGAACAGTATGGGGTCCATCCCGATTTCAATCATCTCGCCTCACTATACGCCATTGACAATATCCGATATTCTGCTATATATTAACACAGCTTTGATACCGAAACAAAGATTTTAGAATTTGGACATTGCCAGCCACAGTGAAACAATGAAGAAGTTCGACAGGCACGCCCCGAAACCGTTCTTACAAAAGTTCGCCGTGGGAGCACATGTCATACCCCTCAAGAGCATATACCGGGGCGAACTGGGCATCGTCGTCGATTTTGAAAAGATAGGCTACCGGCACAGAGTTTATGTGGTGATGTTCCCCGACTTCGCCATAAGGAAATTCTACTCGGCATCGCTGACCAAACCCTAGCCGAAGCCCTTTCCCAAGCATTTTCCCCAATTTTCCCACTTTTTTTCCAAACCCCTTGCGATGTTCTAAAACGAAGTGTATACTATGAAAAACCCTTGAAGCCCTGGCAATTCTATACCTTAAGAAGGGAAGAATGCGTCAGCCTTACGACCAGAACCTCGACCTCAATTACAGGCCAGAGCTGACCTACGAGGAATGCCTGAAAATCGTCAAGGGGCTCGAAGCTGTACGAAGATGCCACCTCTCCAACACCCCTATCGTCGAGAGGGCAGCCAGGCTGATGCAGCGCAAACAGATCCATCATCTCCCGTCCTTGAACCTGTTCATCGAGGATATGGCAACCAAAGCTTTTCAGGATATGAAGAATCCCTCCGCATTGCCCGAGTCTCCGAAGCCGGTCACCCTGCCGGGGCTACCCTGACCCACCGTATGACTCGCAGCTTTATCAACCCGGTATCACTCCCCGTTTTCGCAGCCCTGTGAGCTTCGTCTTGTTATATCCCAGCAACTCCTTCAGCACCTTCTCGGTATCCTGCCCGAGCTCCGGGCATCCGGAGCGAACTTTAAGCTCCGCTTCGCTCATCTTAATCGGAAACCCGCATGAGTCGACTGCTCCGTAAACAGGATGATTCGCTCTCTCGAACATGCCTCTCTGCTGAAGCTGTGGGTCGCCCGATAGCTCATCGAAGTCTTTCACCTTGCCGCAGGGTATCCGCGCCTTCGTCAGCAGCCGTTCCACCTCATCGGTGGTTCTTTGAGAGACTCATGCGGAT
>VGNW01000011.1 GCA_016865955.1 Chloroflexota bacterium
CACCCTTCTCATCTTTGACTTCAACCTTGTAGGCTGAAACCGATGAGACCTCACCGTCACAGGGTGAAAAGAGCACCTGTCCGCTGTCGCGAGCCGCCTCCCTTTCCATACCGGTGGCAATCAGCGGAGACTGAGGCTTCACCAGCGGCACCGCCTGGCGCTGCATATTAGAGCCCATGAGAGCACGGTTAGCATCGTCATGCTCCAGGAAGGGTATCAATGAGGTGGTCACGCTGACGATTTGCCTCGGCGCCACGTCCATGAAATCCACCTTGTCAGGTGTCTCCATCAAGAACTTCTCGCCATGTCTGACCTCGATTTTATCCGTAACAAACTGGTTGTTTGCATCGAGTTGAGCGTTAGCCTGAGCTATAATGTAAATCTCTTCCTCGTCAGCGGAGAGATACTTGATTTCCTCTGAGACATACGGCTTTATCTTGATTTTGCGGCCCGGCAGCCTGGCTAACTTCCGGGCTACCTCAGGCGTAATCTCCGTTCCCGCTTTTGCCACAACCTCGCGTTTGGAGGTTGTTACATCTTCATAAACAACTTTGCCTACGAGTTCGGGAGAGTTACAGCCAAGTTCCCTGACCACTTTCCTGTAGGGCGTCTCAATGAAACCGTACTGATTAACCCTGGCATAGGTAGCCAGAGAGCCGATAAGACCGATGTTCGGGCCTTCGGGTGTCTCAATAGGACATATCCTGCCATAGTGAGAATGATGAACATCGCGCACATCAAAGCCAGCCCTTTCCCGGGACAGACCTCCCGGGCCCAGTGCCGAAAGTCGGCGCTTATGGGTCAGCTCAGCCAGAGGGTTGGTCTGGTCCATGAACTGCGACAGTTGCGAACTGCCGAAGAACTCCCTGATGGCGGCAATAACAGGGCGGCTATTGACGAGGGTGCTGGGGGTAGCCGACTCAGGCGGCAGCAAGCTCATTCGCTCGCGGATAACCCGCTCCATACGCAACAGACCGATTCTAATCTGGTTCTGGAGAAGCTCGCCGACGGCGCGCACCCTGCGGTTGCCGAGATGGTCGATATCATCGGGATTGTCCACGCTGTTGTTGACCATTATTATGCGGCGCACGATAGCGATCAAATCCTCTTTAGCCAGGACCCTCTGATTCAGCGCCACATCGAGGCCAAGGCGCTTATTCAGCTTGTAGCGCCCCACCTTGCCCAGGTCGTAGCGACGCGGATTGAAGAAAAGCGAGTTAACCAGTGACCGCGCATTATCCAGTGTGGGCGGGTCGCCCGGCCTCAACCGTTTGTAGAAATCAATCAGGGCATCCTCTTCGGACTTAATCCCCGACTCGCGTTCGATTGTGGACTGGATATATTTGCGGTCGGGATTGTTATCCACATCGGCGAAAAGCTTGAGCAGAGCCTCGTTCGAGCCGTAAGGATGGTTAGGGTCGCTGATGGCGCGAATCAATGTAGTTATGGGAATCTTTCTCTTGCGATCCACCTTTACCGAGAGCAGCCCGTGACTGCTGGTATCGAACTCCAGCCACGCCCCGCGATTGGGAATCAGTTTTCCTGAACATAACCTGTGCCCGGTAGCAGGGTCCTCTTCGGTAGTGAAATAGACGCCCGGAGAACGGACAAGCTGGCTTACCACAACCCTTTCAGCGCCGTTGACGATAAAGGTGCCTTTGCCGGTCATGAGGGGGAAATCCCCCATGAAGACATCCTGCTCCTTGACCTCACCGGTCTCCTTAATCACGAGGCGGACTTTTACTTTCAGCGGCACGGCGTAGGTTGCGTCGCGCTCGTAACATTCCTGTTCCGAGTATTTCGCCGCTGCCCACATATGCTCCCAGAACTCTTTATCGTCCTTGAACTCAGGCATCTCCGCCTTCTGTCCGAAGCCGAAGCTGGGGAAGTAGAGCTCATAGCGGGTGCCGGCGAAATCCTTTATGGGTGAGATTTCGTCGAACAGCTCTTTGAGACCGCCGTCCATCGAGGGGTCGCAGACCCATCTATAAGACTCCTGCTGAATCTGGATTAGATTGGGGGTCTCGAGGAGAAGGGGGATTCTGGCATAGGATTTCCTTTTACCCAAACCTGGGACTACGGCTAAAGTCATGACTTACCACCTCTCATAGAACAGCTTAGAAAGGCATAGGGAGATAAGGAAGTAGTGGGGTGATGGCTGGAGTTTGCAGCATAGGAGTATACGATTGCAATTATAAGCACCTTTTACTTGCAAAAGTTAATGCTACCATACTTAAATCTATATGTCAATATCTTCCGGGCATGATTTTCCAATTATCTGCGAATTTCCTCCATCATTGACACCCCGCCTCGCACATTTTATGCTACTCGTCAGGCAAACGGACTCCAAGAGTATGACGACTATCAGGCTGGCTACTGAGAAGGATGTCCCCCGCATTGTGGAGCTTTATCACGAGCTCACTATTGCTGTTTCACACGTCGAGCAGGTCGCAAATCCTTCCGCTGAAGACTACCGCAGGGTGTTCCAGGAAATCTGCGCCGACCCGCGGCATGAGCTTTTCGTAGCCGAAGACGGGGGCAGAATTGTGGGCACGGTGATACTTATCGTTGTGCCCAACCTCTCCCACAGCGCCACCCCCTGGGCACTGGTGGAAAATCTGGTAGTCACCTCAGGACACCGCCGCAGGGGCACGGGCAAGATGCTGCTGGAGCATGTCATCGCCCGCGCCAGAGAAAAGGGCTGCCACAGGATTGAGCTATGCAGCGATAAGAGGCGAGAGAAGGCTCACCGACTGTACCGTTCGGTGGGCTTCGAGCAATCCGCCCACGGCTTTCGTATCTGGTTTTAAAAAAGCTTCAAGAATCAAACCGCAGGAGCGGGGTGCCCTCGCCCTCGGGCGACCTGCAGGTCGCCCCTACAGCTCCTTATCACAATGCCATCTCTTTTAAATCAGGCGCTATTTTAAGCTTGGGCTCGGTTAGTGCCTGCACTTCTTTGGCGGTCCAGCCGGGGGCAACCTCTTTCAGCACCAGCCCTTTCGGGGTTACTTCAATAAAGGCCAAATCGCTGGCAATAAAATCCACGCATGCCTTAGCTGTGAGGGGCAGGGTGCATTTCTTCAATATCCGCGGTTTGCCCTCTTTGGTGGTATGCCCCATGGTGACTATTACTTTCTTGGCACCAAATGACAGGTCCATAGCGCCGCCGATGATACCGCCTTCAGGCCCCCCTGTGTTCCAATTCGCCAAATCCCCTTTCTCCGAGACCTGCAGACCGCCCAGGATGGCAGTCATGCGACCGCCCCTTATCATGGCAAAGGAGGTCAGGACATCGAATAACGCCATGCCGGGAGCGGGCACCCAGAACCGTCCTATGGCATCGTGATAGTGAAAATCCGCCGACTCTTTATCGGTGGAGGGAACCAGAGGCCCGTAACCAATGGCTCCGTTCTCGGTTTGAAATATCACGCCCTTATCGGCGTAATCGGCGACCAGATTGGGCATGCCGAACCCCAGGTTTACATATTCGCCGCTCTTAAGCTCCTGCGCCGCCCTTTTAGCGATCCCGTTTCTATCCAATTTCTGTTTCATCTCGCTTGCCTCCCGATTAAGGATTTCGAGCGCGGCAACCGCGCCCCTACAATTTTGCATTTTGCTATTTGTAATTTTCAATTTGCAATAGCGCCATAACTTCTTAGCCCCACATCAACTTGCGTGCGGGCTCGATTTCATACAACTCGTACACAACCTCTTTCAGTTTCTTGTCGGTGCCCAGTCCATCATCGGGTATTTTCACAAGGCGGTCAACGAATATCCCCGCTGTGATAACATTCTCAGCGTCGATCTCGCCGGGCTCAACTATCTCATCGACCTCGGCGATGACAAATTTCGCCGCCATAGCCATTACCGGATGGTCTCCGCGGAAAACTCCTTTATACACCAGATTGCCCAGTTTATCCGCCTTGTGCGCCCTGATAAAGGCATAATCGGGCTTTATCGGCTTCTCGAAAATATATTCCTGCCCATCGATCACCCGCTTCTCTTTGCCCTCTTCGATGATAGTGCCCACACCGACAGGATTATAGAAACCGCCGAAGCGAGCAGCGCCGGCATACAGCCGCGACGACATGGTGCCTATGGTTGTCTGCTCGACCTCCAGCCCGTTTTTTACGTATTCTTCGACAAAAGCGACCCCGCCCAGATGCGGGATGCCAACCACCGGGGTTATCAGCTTCTTCATTTGAGGTAGCAGCACTGCGGGCATAACAGCGCTTTCCTCGCTGAAAATCATGGGTATGAAGCAGTGAGTAATGACAGTGATGTCTTTCGTCCCTTTTCTTTTCAGAGCTGCTATCAGGTTTTGAGCCGTGGCGGATATCGCCCAGGAATCCATAGCGATGGAAGCCCCGTCGGGGATATCGGCGACAGCCTCGTCGAAACTGGGACAGATTTTGTTCACAGCGTTCACCTCCCGATAGAATTACCGTTGGTCAATACAAGCTGATACGAAAAGGCTCGCAGTACGGATGGATGCCCGCAGGAAGTTCGTTCGCGGAACATCCGTGCGAAGCATACCAGAAGCTGTATTCGCCGTCAAGACTATGTTCAACACAATGTTTGACGGTAAGCCAGCGAAGATATATCATTTTCCTTTAGTGGCAAAAACATTCAGCTTTCAGTATTCAGCAGTCAGCAGTCAGCCGAGAGGTGCAGGAAACCTCCTGCCTGGGGGTTCGGGGGTGTCCCCCGCTCCTAGTCTCCCCCAAGATTGGGGGACAGAGGGGGTTGATTGAGATTATTCTGGCAAGGTGGATCTAATGAAAGATATGGATAAATACTTAAGATGCACGGAAATCGTTGATTGCGATTCAGCCATTATTAAAAAGAAAGCCCGCGAGCTGACCAGAGGGCTGAAAACCGACAGAGAGAAGGCGATAGCGCTGTTTTATTTCGTGCGAGATGCGATTAAATATAACCCCTATGACTCCGCAGACCGCTACGAATACAGCATAGCCAGCGGGACGCTGAAAAGAGGCTACGGGCTGTGCTTTCAGAAGGCGGCTGTCCTCGTCGCCATGTGCCGCGCTGTGGGTATCCCGGCGCGATTCGGGTTTGCCGATATACGAAATCACCAGATGTCGGAGCGATTCCTGCAGATGATGTGCGGCAGCAACATACTGGTCTATCACGGCTTCGCTGAGATTCTCCTGGACGGCAAGTGGGTCGTCGCCACGCCGGCTTTCGATTTGCAGACCTGCCGTGATAACGGCTATATACCCGTGGAGTTCGATGGGATAAACGACGCCCGACTGCACCGCCAGAGTAAGGACGGGCGGCTGCATGTCGAGTATATCAAGTCCCGGGGCAGCTTCGACGATCTGCCCTGGCAGACAATATACGACGCCGGCGCCGAGCACGTGGCGAGCATGGGCATAGATGTGGATAAGTTCATGGCGAAGTGGCGCACGGAGCCGAAATAAAAAGCTTTAAGCTTTCAGCTTTCAGTCGTCAGCATTCAGTAGGGGCGCAAGGCCTTGCGCCCCTACGACTTGGAGGGACTTTATGAGCATTATCGAAACCCGGCAACTAACCAAGGTTTTTCCCGGCAATATCAGAGCAGTGGACGGTATTGACTTCACTGTGGAAGAGGGGGAGATTTTCGCCTTCCTGGGACCCAACGGCGCGGGTAAGACCACCACGATAAAGATGTTAAATACCCTGCTCCCGCTCACTTCAGGTACCGCTATGGTAGCAGGCTTCGATGTGGCAAAGCACCCCGCCGAGGTGCGCAAGCGCATCGGCTACACGGCTCAAGATGTAGGGGTCGACGAGTACGCCACCGGCAAGGAGAACCTGACCCTTTACGGCCATTTCTACAGGCTCGATAGCAAGACTATCAAGCAGCGGGTGAAAGAGATTTTTGAGCTGGTGGACCTCACCGACTCCGCAAACAGGATGGTGTCCACCTACTCGGGCGGCATGCGCAAGCGGCTCGACCTGGCTATGGGGCTAATTCACCAGCCCCAGTTAATCTTCATGGACGAGCCGACGACAGGGCTTGACCCACAGACTAGAACCCACATCTGGGAGTATATCCGCCAGCTTGTCAGAGACAAGGGAATGACCATATTCCTGACCACGCACTATATGGAGGAGGCAGACCGCCTGGCAGACCGCATCGCCATCATAGACCTGGGCAAGATTATCGCCATGGGCACGCCCGATGAGCTTAAGAAGTCCATAGGGGGTGATGTGGTCACGCTCTCGCCCTGCGCAGAAAAAGACGCGGAATGCAAAGAGTTCATCAAGCGAACGGAGACGGCTCTTTCTGGTAAGCCGTTTGTAGTAGGGACCAAGGCTACCGACGGCGAGCTGGCGGTTTACGTGCCTGATGGCGAAGCGGCGATACCCAGTATAATGCGCCTGCTTGCCAGCGAGGGAATCGAAGTAAAGACCATATCCCTGGCAAGACCCTCGCTGGACGATGTATTTCTGAAGTACACAGGGCGCACCATACGAGCACAGGAGGGTACGCCCACTACATGGGCTGAGATACAGCGAAAGCGCAGCAGGAGGCAGAAATGAGCATCCTGACAGATACCTGGTATCAGACCTTACGCGACCTCAAGGCGAGGATTCGAATGCCGGTATGGATATTCCTCAGTCTTTTCCAGCCTATACTGTGGCTACTGCTGTTCCCTGAGATATTCGATTCGCTCTCTCTGATGCCAGGGATTGGGGGAAGCTACCTGCAATTCATGGCACCCGGAGTGATTGTGATGACCGTCCTTTTCGGCTCAGCCTGGGCAGGCTTCGGCATGCTATCGGACATAGAGATGGGCATACTATCTAAAATGATGGCAACACCCGTAACACGGTCTTCCATAATAATGGGACGAGTGGTATCAGCAATGGTGGTGCTGTTGATTCAGGCGCTGATAATCTTCATCATCGCCATCGCCAGAGGAGTGGATTTAGCAACAGGGGCGCCGGGGGTTTTATTGTCCATTGCACTTATCTCGCTGCTCGGGTTAGGTTTCGCAGCCTTCTCCAACGGGCTGGCGCTTCTTTTCAAGAGACAGGAGCCGCTGATAGGTATCATTAACCTGATTGCGCTGCCGATGACTTTCCTCTCTTCGACAATGATGCCCGGGGAACTGCTGCCCAACTGGCTGGACACCGTGAGGCGTTTCAACCCCATAGACTACGGTGTGGTCGGGGTGCGCGACCTGCTATCGGAAGGGTATATCTGGTCGGACCTATGGCTGTGCTTCGTAGTGTTAGCCGCATGGGCTGTAGCTGGGGTAGCCTTCGGCACGCTGATGTTCCGCACCAGGGCGGAGTAATTGGCCAGCTATCAGCTTTCAGCGGTCAGCAATCGGAGGCACAGCGCACTGTGCCCCTACCATAATTCCCCCTTTTTTAAAGGGGGCGAGGGGGATTAGGCAATCAGGGAGTGCAGAGGGGATTGAATATGAGACTTAAAGATAAGGTGGCAATCATAACCGGAGCCGGCTCGGGGCTGGGCAGAGCCAGCGCTCAGCTTTTCTCCGCCGAGGGCGCTAAGGTGGTAGTGGCTGCCAGCAGGGCTAAAGACGGAGAGCAAACTGTGAGGTCGATAAAGGAAAGAGGCGGCGAAGCTGTCTTTGTGCAGGTAGATGTTACCAGAGCGCCTGATATTGAAAATGCGGTCAAAATTGCCGTGGATAAATACGGCAGGCTCGATATCATGTTCAATAACGCAGGGATGCCGGGCACGGCGAAGCTCATCGCAGACCTCAGCGAGGCGGAGTGGCAGCAGGTTATCTCGGTCAACCTCACCGGCGTGTTCCTGGGCATGAAATATGCCATTCCTGAGATGCTGAAGAGAGGCGGAGGAGCGATAATCAATACCTCCTCCGCTGCCGCCGTAATGCCCCGGAGATTGGGCGGAGCGTATGCAACGGCTAAAGCGGCGGTGATACAACTGACCAGGGCGACCGCGCTGGAGTACGCCCGCAAGAACATCAGGGTCAACTGCATCATGCCCGGACCGATAGACACGCCGTTCTTCGATAAGATTGCAGGCGGGGATGCAGCCAGAATCGCACCATTTAAGGAAAAGGTGCTCAAAGAGGTGCCGATAGGGAGATTCGCCACACCCGAGGAAATAGCCAGGGTGGCTTTATTCCTGGCTTCGGACGATGCTTCTTATATCACCGGTGCAGCCTTCGCCGCCGACGGCGGGCAACTGCTGGTGTGATGCTCCCTTCCTTAACCGCGAGAGTGTTTTTTCATTATCTCTCTGGCAAAAGTGCGCGCCTTCTTCAATCTCGCGGCATCCGGCTGACCTAAGGTGTCCGGACGTTCCTTAGCCCACGCAGCCAGAGCCGGGTCACCGCTGTTCGACATGAAATCGGCTATAGCCTGGCTCAGCTCCCCCCGACAGTTGAAAATGCCGACGATGTTAGCGCCAACGGCGGCAGCCTTACACTTGCCCAGCCATTCCTTCAGTTCCGGCTGTTCCTCGGGTGAAGCATGAGTTATGAATAGCGCGATATTCCTGCCCTTTGAGTGCTGCTCCAGAAAGCTCTTGCCTTCTGCTCCCGGCCCGTATGCCTGAATAGGTAACCCAACGAATGCGAGGTCGTAGCCAGCAAGGCTGCTGACCTCGCTCATGGGTTTGATCTCCTTTTTGCCCTTAATCTCCTGATAAATGGCTTCGGCGACCTTCTTTGTGTTGCCCGTTTGTGACATGTAAGTTACAAGGATCTTCATATTCACACCTCCCTGCGTGAATTCAATTCTTTATGCCATTTTGCGCGAGTGCTTCCGCGCGCTGCTTTATTCCCAGCAGCATCTTGCGAATCATGAGAAACTGGCCAAAGTACATAATCGGCAGCGAAAGCAGCAGCATCGGTGTCATAGCCAGGCGAGTCCTGACGCGCAAAATTATACGCGTCTGCTTATCATCGATTTCATCGAGCATGAAGCACCAGGTGACCTCGACGCCCGGCTCCCTGATGACGATGAGAATAGATTTGTTCGGCTCGATAGCCTTCACCGGCCAGCTGGGCGGCTTACCCATCGGGATGACATCGCCGACCTCGAGGTGCTGAAACTCAGGGATGATACGATCTGCGCTGGGCGCATCTAAAATACCAAGAATCCTGTCGATCCGGTCATAGCTGTACATCCCGCCTCGACGGTATCCCATCTGCACCAGCCAGGGCCATACATCGGTGGCTCTGGCTCTAATAGAAACAGCGTTGGTGGAAACGCTCATGGGCTGCTTAACCTCATCGTCACCGGGCATGGGATGTATGGTTTCCGCGTCTGTGGCTCCCCACCCGAAATTCCGAACAAAGGTTAGTGGATTTTTCATTGATCCCCTCTATTCCCAGCGGAAGAAGCGAAGCGATAACACTGCCGCAACTATGCCGAATGCGCTCACAATGCCGAACACAAAGGAGTTCCAGCCGAAGCCGAGCCAGGGGTCCTGCAGCAGCACAATAGCCCACCTAAGTGGCATTATGTCACCCACCCACTGCATCGCCACACTCAAAACCTCGCGAGGCGGTCCCGCGCCACCCAGAATCAGCATCACAAAAAAGAGTATCAGCCCCACACCCTGAGCTGCGCGCGTCGTGGGCAGCACCGCGCCCAGAAAAATCCCCATCGCAGCAAAGGCAATCGTGATGTATATGAACGCCGGTATCACCAGCCCGGGCGATACTGCAAGATGAATGTCATAAACAAGCAGCGCGATAACGGTCAGCAGGATGCCGCCCAGTATGGCGATGAAGAAGCTGACAATTACCTGCGAGCCGAACACGCTCCAGATAGAGATAGACGAGGCGCGCAGCCGCCTCAGTATGCCCCGTTCACGGTACGCGGTGAGATGCACCGGAAGCCCCACCACGCTGATAGAGCAAATCGTCAGTACGATGTAAGCGGGCAGATAGTAGTCCGTAGGGCCAACGCCTCTGTAAATTTCGCCTTCCGGGTCGGGTGTATTTCCGAAAACGCCGCCCATGACGAAGAGAAAGATTACGGGCAAAGCGAAGGTGAACACCATAGTGATAGGCTCGCGGATGAACAGCTTTATCTCCACCCAGGCTAATTTTCCCAGAGTGCGCATATATTTATCCCCGTTCTCCGCTGCTGCGACCTGTGAGCTTCAGGAAAACATCCTCCAGCGAAGGCTGTTCCATGCGGAGGTCGGACGGCGTTATGCCGTGTTCCACGAGCGAGGCTGCCACCAGAGCCAGCACCGGCCCGCTGCCCTCGACCTCAATTCGGGGGCCTCGCTTCACTACTCGTTGCACGTTTGGTACCTTCTCCAGCCAGGGCAGTTCGGCACGGTCTGTGGAGAAGATTACCTTCACCTGAGTGGCGTATGTAGTGATAAGCCCCTGAGGCGAATCTAGGGCAACTATCCGCCCCTTGTCCACAATCGCTACGCGGTCGCAGAGGTGCTCCGCCTCATCCATGAAGTGCGTCACCAGGATAACAGTGGCTCCGTGCTCGCGGATGGTTCGAATCAAGTCCCAGGCTACGCGGCGCGCTGCGGGGTCGAGGCCGGTGGTCATCTCATCGAGAAAAACCAGCTCGGGGTTATTCACCAGCGCCAGAGCGACGAAGAGACGCTGCCTCTGCCCGCCGGAGAGGCTGGAGAAGGACGATTTCCGCTTCTCGTACAGTCCCCACTGCTTCATCAGCTCCTGCCAGTCCGATTCGCCGGGCGAGAGCGAGGCGAACAAATCCAGCGCCTCCCAGACCTTTATCCTGTCGGGCAGCGCCGATTCCTGAAGCTGGGAGCCGATGCGACGGCGCAACGCCTGCGCCTCAGTACGGGGGTCGAGTCCGAGCACCCTGATGCGTCCGGAGTCGGGTCGGCGCAGGGCTTGCAGGCACTCGACAGTGGTGGTCTTGCCGGCGCCGTTGGGTCCGAGGATGCCGAAGATTTCCCCCTTATTCACTGCGAAGGAGATATCGTCGACCGCAACGGTTGCGCCATAGGTCTTTCTGAGGTTCTCGACCTTGATAACGGTGTTCATAAGAAATAAGGGTTTACCCCTCCCTCAAGGGGAGGGAGGATTGTTACCGATGTGCCAGGTTTGTACCGAGGGTGAAACGCAGCTAAAAATATGTACGGCGTCTAACTTGCGGGCACATACTTGATGGTAACGAAGTCGGCGTTAGAGCTGCCTCCGTCGCTCTTGCCCGTGACATAGACGTTGCCCGAACTGTCGACCGCTATCGCTGCAGCGTAGTCGTATTTAACCCCCTGGTTGCCATCGTACGAGTCAAACCAGAGCTGGCTTCCCTTGCTATCATAGGCAACGGTGACATAGTCCCAGTTGGCATTCCATATGCTGCCCGTGACATACACGTTGCCGGAGCCGTCCACCGCTATATCCGTGGCGGCACCGTAACCGGCAGGCGCTGGCCCATCGTAGCGGGCAGCCCAGTTCTGCCGTCCCTGGCTGTCATATTTTAATGTGGCGTAAGCATATTGATTTCTGGCAGGATTATAGGAGCGCCCCGTTACGTAAACGTTGCCCGAGCCATCCAGAGCTATAGCTCTGATATCGCCGTCGCCGCTCGATTTACCGAGATAACCCGAGACCCACAGCTGATTCCCGTTGGTGTCATATTTGATGGTGGCGTACTGGTAATTGCTGGTGCCCGCTACATACACATTGCCCTGGACATCGACAGCCATCGCCTTGGCTTCGCCCCCGTAGCGGGCCACCCAGCGCTGCCCGCCGTATGAGTCGTACTTAACAGTGGCGAAGTCGCTGCCGCTGCGTCCGGTGACATACACATTGCCCGCCCCATCGAGACCGATGGCAACAGCGACATCCTCGCTGCCGTCGGGATCGGCATATCTCGCCACCCAGCGCTGATTCCCGTCCTTATCGTATTTGACGGTAGCATAGTCTCCGCCGCTTGTGCCGGTGACATAGACCGCGCCAACGTTATCGACAGCCAGCGCGTAGGCTATATCGTCCTTTGCGCCTCCGCCGTCGTAGCGTGCCGCCCAGAGCTGCTTGCCGCTGCTATCGTACTTAACGGTGGCGTAAGCGTAGTCGGTATGGTTTCCGTTGTAGCTCTTGCCCGTGACATAGACGTTGCCCTCATTATCCAGAGCTATAGCCTGGGCAACATCGTCATCTCCGCCGGGCCCGTTGTATCGGGATGTCCAGAGCAACGTCCTGTTGCCGGCGTACTTAACAGTGCGATAGGCATAATCATAATCGTTGCCCTGCCCGTCGTAGCTCTTGCCTGTCACATAAACGTTGCCGGAGCTATCCACAGCTACATCGAAAGCCCAGTCGGCACCGCCCTCGGGACCTCTATAACGGTCTACCCAGGCTCTTGAAATCGCCGAGGGAGCAGGCGTAGGCGTGAACGCGGGCGTTCTGGTTGGGGTTGCGGTCTTGGCAGGGGTAGCAGCAGGGGTCGGAGATGGCGTGAGAGTAGGTGTCGGACTGGTCTCGCCGGAGCCGCAGCCTAAAGAAAGCGACACCAGCGATATGATTAAAATTGCCAGCATTATCAATCTCATGGTTTACCTGCTTCAAAAAAGTGCTTTCTACAATTATATCCGATTACTCCGAAGCATCCAAGCGGCAAATAGCCCAGTATGAACAACTTAGGGGCGGTTCGCGAACCGCCCCTAAGTTGTTAGTGCCAATACAAGTAACCTATCTTCACTTGCAAATTGTCTTTATCGAATCGCTTCCTGAGAAAAATTCCCCGTTATCTGTCAGCCCAATAAGTGTAGCTTCGGTGTCGCCACATCCGAATCCTACGTCTTGAGTCCTGAAGTGCAAAATCATATCCATGTCCCCATCACGGTCAACATCTTCAGTGATACTCTTAACCGGTGTTGCGCCTGCTGGCCCGAAGCGTATCATCTGCGCATTCACGGAGCTAGCATCAAAGCTCGACGTAGTCAGGATAGCGACAGGTATTATGCCATTGCTCTTCAAATTAACCGGATTAGGGTAATCCCCAGGCTTGATATCAACCGATACCTCAATAGTAATAGGCCCTGAAAGAAATATCTCATGGTCGCCTTCGGAATTATAGCCTTCCCATACAATCAGCCCATCATCCATTCTAGGATATTCTTGTATCTGATAACCCTCGTATTGTGGAATCTGGACAGTATTTATGCCATCCCAGAGAAATATCTCGCTATCCGGGTCATACCAAGGTCCCATCATACATACCCAGACAACCATCCCGTCATCTATTTGGCAATAAGTGTCATTGTAATCATTATCAGTAATCTGAATAGTTTGGGTACCGTCCCAGAGAAATAGCTCGCTATCACTGGCCCCCCAAACAACCTTCCCATCATCTATCTGGGGCTCTAAGCCACAATAATCCATATCAGTTAGCTGAATTGTCTGGGTACCATTCCAGAGAAATATCTCGGTATCACTGGACCAATCCCAGCAAGCCCAGACCACCATGCCGTCATCTATTTGAGGTGGAAAATCAAAGTAAGTGTTGTCGGATAGCTGAATAATTTGGGTGCCATCCCACAGGAATATCTCGGGGTCCGTCTCATCCCACCAGCTCCACATACCCGTCCAAGTCACCATCCCGTCGTCTATTCTAGGATAAAAGTCATAATAAACATCATCGGTTAGCTGAATTATCTGAGTTCCATCCCAGAGAAATATCTCATCATCGTGATAAACGCCTGCTCCATCCCAGCCGTCGCCTGGGGCCCACCACACTATTTTCCCATCATCTATCTGAGGGTCCTTGTCATCAACATCATTATTGGTAATCTGAACTATCTGGCTGCCATCCCAGAGCATTATCTCAAGGTCGTTCCCATCATACTGATTCCAGACTATCTTTCCGTCATCTATCTGAGGACCGTTATCATCATATTCATTATCCGTGAGGTTGATAATCTGAGTTCCATTCCAGAGAAATATCTCACTGTCATAAACACCATCGTAGCCCCACCAAACAACCATTCCGTCATCTATCTGGGGCTTGAAGTTCCAGCAAGAGCCATCGGTAAGTCGGATTGTCGCATAATCCCCGATGTCTGCTGACGCGATGGGTATCTGTGTCAGAACAAGAACTATTGTCGCTATGACCAGAGCTATCCTTTTCACTACTTCGTCCTCCTCGTAATTTTGATATCCCCCGAAAATCGTGTAGGTATATTTTATAAAGCAAATCAGGGGCATAGTCAAGATACAATTCTGCTTCTTATCTTAAGTAAGACTTAATAATGCCTAACTTTTCCTCCTGATTTATTACAAAATCCGTCAATTGCTTCCCTTGCGCCAAGCTGATACACTAACCTCTGCGACAATGAAATACACCATTACCGCAGAGAGCTTCGATAGCCTGGAATCAGCGTGTGATGACCTGAAACAGCGTCTGAGGTGGGATATCCCTTTCATGCTGCCGGGATGGCTCAGGGTGTGGTGGCAGGCGTTCGGGACCGCGTCGGAACTGTATCTGCGCTCCGTTAGAGAGGGCAAAGGCGTTATCGGCATCGCGCCGCTGCAGATAAAGGACGGCGTAGCCTGTTTCATCGGCAGCCCCGATGTCTGCGACTATATGGACTTCGTGGTTGCCCCCGGCAAGGAACGGGCTTTCTTCACCGCGCTGCTCGACAACTTGCAGCACGAAGGGATTAAAGAGCTATATCTGGAGTCGCTGAAGCCCGATTCCGCCGTGATGACCTCGCTGATTCCTCTGGCAAAAAGCCGAGGCTACGAGGTTGCCTGCACCCAGCAGGATGTCTCGCTCGACCTCGAGCTGCCTCCCACCTGGGAGGAATATCTCAATACGCTCACCCCCAAGCAGCGCCGCGAGACGGGTCGGAGGTTCAGAAGGCTGGATGAGATGGGCGACACCACGTTCCGCACCGTCGAGACCGCCGAGCCCGAGGCCATGAATACTTTTTTCAAGCTGCTGCGCCAGAGCAGACCGGACAAGGCAGCCTTCATGACCGCGCGAATGGAATCGTTCTTCAGGGCATTGGCTGACTCTATGGCGGAGGCTAAAATGCTGAGGCTGGGCATGATGGAAGTCTCAACGCTGCCTGTTGCGGCGGTGCTGTGCTTCGACTACAATGAAACGGTGTACCTTTATAACAGCGGCTACGACCCGCAGCACGGCTTTTTGAGCGTGGGGCTGCTCTCCAAGGTACTGTCCATCAAGGACAGCATCGCGCGGGGCAAAAAGAGGTACGATTTCCTGAAGGGGGCGGAGGAGTATAAGTACCGGCTGAAGGGGAGAGAGATTCCGATTTACAGTTGCAAAATGCAAATTGAAAAGTGAAAAATGCAAAATGTAGGGGCGAACGATGCTTCGCCCAATCCCTCTCCCTTGACGGGTTCACCGTGAACGGGAGAGGCTAGGTGAGGGTGAAAGCTTACGGCTAAAGGCTAATTGGAGAAGACCTTAATGACATCAGATACATTCAGGATAGCCATGCTCAGCGTGCATAGCTGTCCGGTGGGTAAACTGGGCAGCAAGGACACCGGCGGCATGAGCGTTTATATCAGGGAGCTTGCCCGCGAGCTGGGAAAGCGCGGAGACCGCGTCGATATTTATACCCGCGCTCACGACCCGTCGGAGAACGTTATTGTCGAGCTGGGCGATAACGCGCGGATTATCCACCTGCAGGCGGGAGAGGTCGAGCCTGTAGATAAGCTGGCAGTCTACTCTCATCTCGAAGCCTTCGCCCGGGCGCTGGAGGATTTCAGGGAGCGCAACGAACTGCAATACGATGTAATACACAGCCACTACTGGCTATCGGGCTGGGTGGGCAGAAAGATACAGCGCCGCTGGGATGTACCCCATGTCATCATGTTCCACACGCTGGGCGCTATTAAAAATGCAATCGGCGTGGGGGAAACCGAACCGGCGCTGCGCATCATGGCGGAGAAGGAGCTGGCTCAGGACTGCCAGCGCATCATCGCCGCCACCGAGAGAGAGAAGAATGATCTGGGTAGATACTACGACGCCCCGCCCGATAAAATAAGCGTCATTCCCTGCGGGGTGAACCTCGATTTGTTCCAGCGCATAGATAAAGAAGCTGCCCGACGGCGTCTCGACTTCAACGGCAACAAAATCATCCTGTTCGTGGGCAGAATAGAACCGCTGAAGGGACTGGACAAGCTGCTCGCCGCGCTGCCCGCCCTGGACAGCGGGCAGGAGCCTCTGCTGGTAGTGGTCGGGGGCGACGAACGGAGCCAGGCGGAGGTGGAAAGGCTGAGAAAGCTCTCCCGCAGCCTGCGCATCGAGGGCTCAGTCGATTTCAGGGGCATCGAGGAGCAGGAGAGACTGCCGCTCTATTACAGCGCCGCCGATGTCTGCGTTATACCCTCGTACTACGAGAGCTTCGGACTGGTGGCGCTGGAGTCGCTGGCATGCGGCACGCCCATCGTGGCAACGAGGGTAGGGTGTGTCGAGAGCGTAATCCGTCAGGGGCAGAACGGCTGCATGGTGGAGGATAACGCGCCTGTCCGGCTTGCCGACAGTATAGCGGGGCTTCTGAAAGAGCAGAATAACGGCGCGAAATCAGCCGACTCAATCCGAGCCTCGGTAGACGGATATGGCTGGTCGAATATAGCCGAGGCGATTGTGCCGGCATATAGAGAGGTTGTGGCAAAGGGTTGCGGTTGCGCAACTGGAAACGTGATTCGGGGTGGGGTTGCGTAGCCCCGCAACCGAGCGACGCAGGACGAAACGAGCCGCACAACCGAATTACGGATGACCGATACATAGTTGAAAAATGCGGTGTAAGGAGGCTTGTCTATCTTGACTAACCCTGCCTATGCGCTGGTGGTCACGGCGCACCCCGACGACGCGGAGTTCGGCGTCGCCGGAACGGTCGCCCGCTGGGTGACAGAGGGCAAGGATGTGGTCTATGTTGTCTGCACCAACGGCGATAAGGGCACCACGGATCCGGATATGAAGCCGGAACTGCTCACCAGAATCAGGGAGCAGGAGCAGCTCGCCGCAGCTAAGGTGCTCGGAGCAAGAGAAGTTATTTTCCTGCGCCACCCCGACCAGGGGCTGGAGGACACTCCCGAGTTCCGCAAACAGATAGTGCGCCTGATAAGGATGTACCGACCTGAGGTCGTAGCGACCTCAGACCCCTACCCGCGCTATGTCTGGCACCGCGACCACCGCATCGCGGGACAGGTAGTGCTGGATGCAGTTTTCCCATATGCCAGGGACTTGCATGCCTATCCCGATTTGCTGCTGGAAGGGCTGAAGCCTCACAAGGTAAAAGAGGTATTGCTCTGGGCGGCAGACGACGCGAATTACCTCTCGGATATAACCGATACCTTCGACCTCAAGATGGCGGCACTGCGCTGCCACAAGAGCCAGGTGGGGCATTTTTCATCCCGGGATTTAGAGGACGGGCTCAGAGAACAGCACAAAAGGCTGGCTGAGGGGCAAACCTTCAAACTGGCTGAGGCTTTCCACCGCGTGGAAATGTTCTGCTGACCGTCAATACTATATTGCGGGCATGAGACAACGGAGCCAGGCTGAGCCCGGCTCCGTTTATATTTCCAAACTTATATTATCGCCGACCACCGGCTGGTCTGTTCTTGTCGTAGCAGCGGCTGCAATACACCGGTCTGCCGCCTCGCGGCTCAAAGGGAACCTGTGTCTCAGCGCCGCACGCAGCGCACACCGCAGGGTACATCTGGCGGTTCGCTCTGCCGCCACCGCCACCACCGCCACCTAAACCGCTGCGCTGCCCTCTTCGGGCATCACGACAGGTGGGGCATCTTTTGGGTTCGTTGGTGTACCCCTTCTTGGCGAAGAACTCCTGCTCTTCGGCGGTAAAGGAGAAACTGGCGCCGCAATCAGCACACTGCAGCGACTTGTCTTGAAAGGCCATTAAATGACCTCCTTCTTGATACTAGTTGGTTACAGTTCGGTCATCCAAGGCCTGTGGTGTCGTCAAAGCAGAGACCCTTCAGCGGACTGGAAACCTATACTTTAACCACCAGAAGCACTATAACAGAAAAAATTTGGCGTTGCAAATGGACGAAGCAAGCAAGGAGTCCAGAGGGGCAAGGCCCCTTTGGCGGGGGTTGGGGGGTGTCCCCCCATTTCCCCACATCCCCCAAGACTGGGGGATAACAGGGGGTTGAAAAGAGATAGTAGCACCTACGGTTGATAATAGGGGCACTGGGGGTCGGGGCCGAGGTAGTCTTCTTCGCCCATGGCGCGAGCATAAGCCAGCGCAATAGCGCGGCAGCCGCGGCATACCGGCCAGTAGCGGCAGGAATTGCAGCCGCTGTGATAGCTCTCCCGCTTCCTCAGAGACCACAGCACCGGCGACTCTGCCCACAACTCGCGGAAGGAGTCCTTCCGGATATTGCCCACCGGCAAATCCATGCGGCGGCAGGGCATGATAGTGCCGTCGCAGGTGATAGTGACACCGAATATGCCAGCAGCGCAGCCGCCTACGGGAATCCCGGTCTGAGGTATCTCCTCAGCCATATCGGGGATGCCAGCCAGCGGGTCGCGCGAAGTGACAAATACCCTGTCATTGCCTTTATGTTTCCGCAGCCCTTTGTAGAAGTCGGCGACTTCCGGCGCGGTCAATGCCTGGCTGCTGAGACCCTTGCCTCTTCCTGTAGGAACCAGCCGCGAGAAGGCGATGGCGCTCACGCCCAGTTCCTCTGCCAGTTGAATAAGCTCGCCAGTTTGACCTTTATTAACCCTGGATACAGTGAGATTGATATTTGTATCGACGTCCTGTGCCACCAGGTTTCCTATGCCTTTCAGCGTGCGCCGGAATGAGCCATTACCTCTCAAGATGTCGTGAGTATCCTCAAGCCCATCGAGGCTTATCTGGACATCGCTGACCCCCGCCTCCTCGATTTTTTGTGCGGCATCGCCGTCGATGAGCGTGCCGTTGCTCATCAGTGCGGTGGTAAAGCCCGCTTCATAAGCGTATTTCAGTATCAGGAACAGGTCTTTCCGCAGCAGCGGCTCGCCGCCGGTAAAATGAAAGCTGGGCGACATTTCCATCTCGTACTCTGTCGCCCAGCTCTGTACCGCTTCTTTGATATTATCGATCGCCCTGCAGATTTCCCTGTAATCCATCTCCGACACCTTGCCGGACTGGTAGCAGTGTCGGCAATTTAAATTGCATCTCTCCGTTAGATGAAATTGAACGAAGAAATCGTAGGGCGTTCCTTTCATAACCGCTTAATTGCCGAACCGGCAATCATTTACCCTTTCAGGACTTTCAGGCGAGGCAGCTCCTGGTCAGCGCCTTGCTCTTATCCAGCGCCTCCTTCAGGCTCCGGAAGAGCAGAGCCTCCTTTTTCTGCAACTCCTCTCGCATAGGCCCTCACCTCCTTCCTGACCTTCTTACCGATGCGGAAATACGCTCAGCAATCGGTATCAGGTGGTCGAATTGTATCATCACACAGGAGATTGTCAAGGTAAAACGGGGCATCCGCAGCAAAATGTAAGAGATTTGTAATATTGCTATGCCTCAAGGGGATGGCAGCTTCAGAATCGCTCCGGTGCTGGCTGAGGTGGCGAGGGCGGAGTACCTCTGCAAATAGCTCTTCACCTCTCGCTTCAGCGGCGGCGTCGACCACTTAGAGAGTCTCTTCTTTATCTCGGTTTGCGACAGTTTGACATTGAGCGTCCTCTTGGGGATGTCGAACTCTATAATATCGCCTTCCTGCACAATGGCTATGGGTCCGCCTACCATGGCTTCCGGTGATACATGTCCTATGGCAGCCCCGCTCGTGGCACCCGAGAACCTGCCGTCGGTAACCAGCGCCACATCAGCTTCGAGCCCCGTCAATACGATATTTATCGTCGCTGTCAGCATCTCGCGAAACCCCGGGCCTCCTTTGGGTCCCTCATACCTGATTACCACGACATCGCCCTTCTGTATACTCCCGCCGAGTATGGCTGCGACAGCTTCCTCCTCAATATCGAAGACGCGCGCCGGCCCCTTGTGCCGGAGCATCTCCGGTCGCACCGCCGCTTTTTTGACCACTGCCCCTTCTGGAGCCAGATTGCCGTAGAGTATAGCCAGGCCGCCCTCTTTGTCATAAGGGTCGTCTATGGGTCTGATTACATCCCTGCTGGTGCTCTGGGCGTTTTCGATAATCTGACCTACGGTCTCACCGCTTACCGTCGGAGAGTCGAGATGCAGCATGTTTTTCAGGGAAAGCTCCTTCATCACGGCGCTCAGCCCTCCCGCTTCGAACATGTCCTGCATAAAGTAAGGTCCCGAGGGGCTGAAGCTGCAGAGCCGCGGCGTGGTGCGGCTCATCTTGTCGAAAAGCTCCAGATTAACTTCAATGCCTGCCTCGTGCGCCAGCGCCATCAGGTGCAGGATGGTGTTCGAGCTGCCCCCGATAGCCATATCGACCCTGATAGCATTGTCGAAAGCCTTTTTAGTCAAGATTTGCGATGGCGTAATGTTATTATTCAATAGCTCCATGATACGCACGCCCGATTGCCTGGCAAGCTGAAGGCGGCGTCCGTATACGGCGGGGATGCAGCTATTCCCGGGCAAGGCGAGTCCCAGAGCCTCCGCCATACATGCCATGCTGTTGGCGGTGAACAGCCCCGGGCAGGCTCCGCAGCCGCTGAGTTCAAACAGCAGAGCGCCGGGAGGGCCTTCTCCCAGCCTGCGGGCAAGCATGGGGCCGCCATTTACCACTATGGCGGGGATGTCCAATCTCGCTGCAGCCATCATCATGCCGGGGGTTATCTTGTCGCACCCCGTCACCAGCACCATAGCATCGAGACAATGGGCAAGCATCATGGCTTCTATGGAGTCGGCGATAAGCTCCCTGCTGGCGAGGGGGTAGCACATGCCCGCGTGCCCCATTGCCATCCCGTCGCATATGGCTATGGTGGGGAATTCAAAAGGCGTGCCTCCGGCAGCGATAACCCCTTCTCTGACGGCGGAGGCTATCTGGTCGAGATGAATATGTCCCGGCACCAGCTCGTTCTGCGAGTTGACTATGGCTATCATGGGCTTCTCCATCTCTTCTTTGGTTCTGCCCATAGCCTCGAAGAACATCAGCATCGACCGCACCGTATCACTTCTCATGCTCCACCGCCTTCCTCAATATATGAACGCGTCATTGCCTTAGCCAAGTCCCATTGCGGCAAAGAATTCGGAGAGCTTATCCTTAAAACTTTCTATAGAAGTATATCTGCAGTCAAATATGATAATTACGGCGAAGCCATGTTATGTAGAAATATACCGCTTGTCAATAGAAGCGCATACCGCCCCTTGACAAAACAAAGATTCCATGTTAGGATATGTCTAGATATATCGAGACATTACACGATATAACAACTAAAATACCCCAAGGAGTCAAACATGTTTAGGATGCATATGAAGTTCAATGAACCCTGGCAGGAAAGCCCTTTTCAGAAAGGGGATTTGAAGTACGTAATACTGGACTTGATCAAGGATAAGCCCAGCCACGGGTATGAAATAATTCGCATATTGGAAGAACGCTCTCATGGATTTTACACACCGAGTCCCGGTGCGATCTATCCTACCCTGCAGCTCCTCGAAGAAATGGGATACATCGAGGTTACGCATCAAAATGGCAAGAAGGTCTACACCATAACTGCCGAAGGGAAGAAGTTTCTTGCCAAGCAGGAGCATTTTGCGGAAGGCATAAGACAACAAATGAAAGTGTGTTGGAGCAAGGAGAATACAGCAGATATTCGGGAGACCATGATTGAAATCGGAAAGCTGGGGAGGTTAATCGGAAGGCGTGTACGCAACATAGATGCAGAGAAGATGGGGCGTATTCGGGAGGTAGTCTCAAAAGCCTACAGCGATATTGCGGCAATACTAGAGCAGTAGGGGGCACTAATCTCAGCAATGAATTTAAAGGAGGGCAAGAAAATGAGTGGCATGGATGAGATGATGGGAGCGATGATGAGAAGCATGAGCAAAGGAGAGAGAATGGAAATGATGGGAATAATGATGGAAAAGTTCTTTGCTGATATGACGGTCGAGGACAAACAGAGGATGATGGAACAGATGATGCCCAAGATGATGGAAGGCGTCAATATGATGGAGATGATGCCAAGGATGATGATGGGCATGATGGGCGGCAGCCAGGGTGGTGGCGAGGGTGGCGGCGAGGGTGGCGGCGGGATGGTGGGAATGATGTCCCGAATGATGTCAGGAGGGCAAGGAATGGGGATGCCCATTATGCCCCACATGATGACACAGATGATGCCTCATTGCGTGAATATCATGCTTCCGGGTGTCCCAAAGAGGAGCGGGTAGACTTCGTATTGAATATGATTACAACTCTGATGGAGCAAGGTTCTGCCGGAATGTCAGAAGAAGAGAAAAATGAGTTTTTAGCGAAGATACTTGAGAGAGTTACAGCTTGAAAGCGAACCATTTACGCTTTGATTTCAAACTTCCACTCTACAGTCAATAATCTCCAAAGCTAGAAAGGTGGCCTTTGGGCCGCCTCTCTATTTGAACGATTCAACGAGCATTTAAGCGCCTTCCCTGTGATATAAAGAAATGCAAACATTCAGAATAGATTGCTTATTTGACAGGCTGAGACAAACTGAGTTACCATAATTCTATTACGCAATGAATCCCCAAACGACGGCATTTCTCCGTCGGTGAACTTAAAATGAACCCTGATACCGAAAAGAGAATATACGAGATTCGATGGCACGGCCGGGGCGGGCAAGGAGCCATAACAGCCGCTAAGATTCTGGCACAGGCGGCGTTTCGGGAAGGCTATCGCGGGATAACAGCAGCGCCTGCATTCGGGGCAGAGAGAAGAGGCGCTCCGGTAAGTGCGTCAACCAGACTATCCCATGAGCCCATAATGGTAATGGCTCAGGTGGAACATCCTGACGTGGTAGTTGTACTCGACGATACGCTGCTCAAACATAACGGCGTCCTCGACGGCCTGGCTAAAGGCGGGTGGCTGATTGTCAATTCTCGACAGGAACCCGAGCATCTCAATTGTCACGGCGAATTCAACGTTG
>VGNW01000012.1 GCA_016865955.1 Chloroflexota bacterium
TCTTCGATAAGGTGTGTTCATGCAAAACTATATATCTCGATGAGAACCCTATAGCTGGCACCGTAGGGAGGGGGCGGAACTATGTTTACGCATACCCGGAATTTTCATGCGATTGGATGGCAGACGAGTCTAATTACGCTACATATCGTGGTGCTGTCGGCTTCAGGGAGGAGGAAAGGGGGCTAATAAACCAAACGGTTGATTATTGGCGTGACCGTTGTGAAGAAGCTATCTCACGACGAATGTATGACAGCTTACACCCTGGAGAGCCAGATGCTGCCACCATGTTTCCGGGCTACCCAACGCTCGCTACTACTGTGGCCGCGTTTGCATATAGGTTCTCAATGCCGGACTACTATACCATTCTTAATAAGGGGTTAAATTGGTTGATAGCTGTGGCGGAAGAGAAGCTGTCGAAAGTGGTGGTATGGGATCTTGGAAATCTTGAGGCTCGTTCTAAGTATGATTTTTACAGGGCTGTTATCCTTAGTCTTAAAGCGGTGATCAAGCTGGCGCAAAGATATGCTTCCATGGCAAGGGAGAAGGCCGAAGTGGAGGCTGATCCCGAAAGGCGGCTTGAGCTATTGAGGATGGCTGAAGCCTGTGAGTGGGTACCGGCAAATCCGGCGCGCAATTTCTTCGAGGCGGTCCAATCCGTCTGGTTTATAATGTTGACTTCGCTCATCGAGGAGGAAGGCTGTGGCGTCCAGCCTTGGAGGTTTTCCCAATTTATGTATCCGTTCTATAAGAAGGACGTAGATGAGGGCCGG
Organism: Chloroflexota bacterium; assembly: GCA_016865955.1. Lineage (GTDB taxonomy): Bacteria > Chloroflexota > Dehalococcoidia > SZUA-161 > SZUA-161 > VGNW01. The sequence goes on from VGNW01000012.1 coordinate 771, forward strand.
ATAACACGCGAGCAAGCCATCGAATTGCTGGAGTTCTTTTTCCTGAAAATAAAAGAGACTTACTTTATGACGCCGGTGGTGGGCTTAGCGGCGAACGGGGGGCAGACGTCCAAATACTTTAGCCTAGGTGGATTGACTGCTGACGGGAAGGACGCTACTAACGAGATAGACTATCTTATTTTGGAAACCCAAAGGCGCCTGCGTCTACCCGAGCCCGCCATCACGGTGTTCTATCATGACAAGATGCCAGAGGACTTTCTGCATGAGTGTGTCAAGCTTATCAGGACAGGAATAGGACAGCCCCAGTTTAAAAACAATGATGTCGCCGTACAACGCGAGCTTTACCATCAGCAATGTTCCCTAGAAGAAGCCCGTGAGGTCTCAACTGTATATTGTGTTTCGGTGGCCCTTCCTAAGAGTTCCGCTGTTTGCTTTGGTGGCCCGTTCAATCTGGCTAAAGTGATCGAGCTGACCCTTAATAACGGTCGGAATCCTGGGGATGGTATCCAAATGGGTCCAAAGACCGGGGAAGTAGAGTCCTTCACCTCATGGGATAAATTCTATGCAGCTTTCCGTGAGCAACTCTCATATTTGATGTTACGGCACCGCGAATACAATCTGATTGAGCTAAACACGGTAGCAGAACTTTATCCTGTTCCCTTCCGCTCAGCGGTTCACAATGATTGCCTCGAGAGAGGCTTGAGTCTGGACGCCGGTGGCGCAAAGTATTACACAGGGGGGCCGCTGTTCACAGCGGGAATCGATGCGGCCAATTCACTGACGGCTATTAAGAAGCTGGTATACGAGGAAAAGAAGATTACTCTAAAGAAGCTAAAAGAGGCGCTCGATGCTAATTTCGAGGGGTACGAGGAGATACAGCGGATGTGCCTCGACGCACCAAAGTACGGGAACGATGATGATTACGGGGATAAAATGGCCAGACAGGTCTGGGATCTGGTTTACGACGTTTACAAGGGATCCCCGTTGGACCACAACCGCAAGGGTAGCCGACCTGAGCCTTACTCTATTGCACTGCATAATTTCTTCGGATACATTACGGGAGCATTGCCGACTGGCAGGAAGGCTGGAACAGCCCTTACAGATGCAAGTGTCTCTCCCATGCCTGGCACAGATTTAAACGGACCCACAGCGCTGGCTAAATCAGCTGCTGGTGCTATGGACACTGTCAAGTATGGTACCAGTCATCTCAATATGAGGTTCCATCCTTCCGCTCTGGAGGGCGAAAAGGGGGCAAGGGCTCTAATCAGCCTGATTAAGACTTATATGCAGATGGGTGGGGACCACATTCAATTCAACTGCATCAGCACAGAGACATTGAGAGATGCCCAGGTCCATTCCGAGAATTACGCGGATTTAGTGGTCAGGGTTGCTGGGTTTAGTGCCTTCTATGTCCATTTAGATAAAGGGATTCAAGATGAAATCATAAAGCGAACCGAACTGGGCTTCGGATAAATAGCCGCTGGGCGAATCTGGGGCATCCTGTTAACTCCGAGTAAAATCTTCGATTTTACTCGGAGTTCGAATACGTAGTTTTGCAGTGGTAGACTAGCATAGAAATTATCCAATGAACCACAAGGCGCCTTTACTGAATCCAAATAAGGAGGTCTGGTGTCAATAACAGTAGTCACTGGATCGGCTTCAGGCATGGGAGCTGCGACTCGCAAGCGTTTAGAGCGCTCCGGAGATAAAGTCATCGGCATTGACATCAGAGACGCTGAAATCATCGCGGACCTTTCCACCCATGAGGGAAGGGCAGATGCAATCTCAGGCGTGAAACAGCGTTGCAGGGCGCTTGACCGCCTGGTGTCCTGCGCGGGCATAGCTCCTTATATGCGACCACCTTCCCTAATCGTTTCCGTAAACTACTTCGGAACAGTCGCACTGCTAGACGGGCTATTAGAACTTCTGGAGAAAGGAAAAAATCCTGCGGCGGTGGTGACATTGTCCAACTCAGCCCAGTGGTTGCAAATAGACGAGGAGCCCTACTTTCAGGCCCTACTTCGTCATGATGAGGCTGAAGCTGTGAAAATTCTCGACGAGGCACCTGATGCCTTTTTGGCTGCCGGTAATGCCTATGTTGGCTCAAAGCTTGCCCTTGGGCGAGCCATACGGCAGCGGGCGGCGGCCTGGGGCAAGGCTGGTGTGCGGCTCAACGCAATTGCGCCAGGGAATACCAAGACGCCAATGCTCCAGAAAATCCTTGATGACCCGAATCTCCGCGAGGGTGTTCTGAGCATGGAAATCCCGCTGGGGCGGCTAACCGAGCCTGACGAGGTGGCGAGTGTCATTGCCTTTCTCTGCAGCCCTGAGGCCTCCGGTATTCATGGCAGCGTCTTTTATGTCGACGGAGGAACGGACGCGCTGATTCGACCGGATAGCTTCTGACGGAACCGGCGCAGGAGACTATTCTGAACAGCTTTGGCAATCACACCACCAGCGGCTTTACTGAGGAGTGTAACACTAGGAAGGAGATGCCAATGGAGAATCGAAAGGAAAAAAAGGAGAGACTAGTGAGAAAGAGGGAAAAAGCGATACCGATGCAAGACCCAGAGGAAGTATTTGAACTGCTTGCCAAGGTGGCAGACGGGCTAGATGAGAAAAGAAATGAATTGATAGAAGCCGATGTAGGTGCCGGACTGACATATCAAGGCAGTTCGGTAATGATAGACCACCTTATATCTGTCTTGAAGAACTTCAGGCCAGCATTGAAATACATGGGGGGCAGGAAAGGGATTTGTGATGGCAGGGATGAAGAGGTCGTTTTAATCATGCCATTCAATCTTAGCACGCCGGCATGTGGACCCATCGCCTGTCAAATGCTTTTGGGAAATAATATAAGGGTAAAGCCATCTCCGATCGCCTTTAAGGCATATCGGGTCTTGGAGAGCATTTGGAAGCGTCATTTCCCTGACAGGGTCAGATTTGACTATCGAGAAGCTAAGGGTTTCATGAAATGGGCTCTCGAGGAGCCAACTGTCAAAGTGATAGGGGCCTATGGTACTGATCGTGTGGCGGTGCAATATAAGGAGGCTGTACAGCAAGCTGGAAAGAAGTATTTTTTTGAAGGACCAGGGAAAAATCCGGCAATTGTACTTGAAGATGCGGACCCGAAAGATGCGGCTTACCAACTGTTCATGCTCAGATTTGGAATTAATTCAGGGCAGGTATGCATCTCCCCGGGAAGGTTCTATATCCAGGAAGATCTTTTCGAACAGTTTACAGATGCTCTGATCGAGCCTACAAAGGGCCTTGTAGTAGGAGACCCTCGAAATCCTAATACAAACATCGGGCCGCTGGGTTCTGAGCTTGCTGTGAGTATGATAGATGAGCAATTGAAAGATGCGGTGGCAAAGGGAGGCAAGATAATATATGGCGGCGGCATCAACGGGACATTGATTGATCCCACTATTGTGGTCAATGTTAACCATGATATGAAGGGAATGCATGATGAGTCTTTTGGACCAATATGCTGGCTTATGCCGTTCAGAAGTGTTGAGGAAGCGATCACATTGGCCAAAGACAACAGGTATGGACTGGCCGTGACTATATTCGGGGAAAAGGACGTTTCAAGGGTTAAAGACGCCCTCCAGGGTGAACAGCATCTACATGATGTTAAAGATTTGGTTTTCGGTAAATTCGGGGTAGTGTCAATAAACCCTCTTAAAGGTGGAGCGTTGGCCGAGGAGGAGATGGAACGGATGGCGTTTGGCACCATCGGAGGCTATGGATACTCGGGGTGGGTCTGGAAAACGGAAAATGGAAAATTCAAGATACAGCAGGGGCCGAAATTGTACGCTTTAGAAACCTCTGTTGAGGCATAATGACTCGGTACCACCAGGAGATATTCAGCATGTTGGATACTCAGGTGACAGTGATAGGTGGTGGTCCAGGCGGCTCGGCTGCAGCAAAGAAATGTGCTGAACAGGGATTGAAAACTCTGCTGTTGGAAAAGAAAAAACTGCCCCGTGAAAAAATATGTGCTGCTATGCTTTTTATGGATGTGACTGTAAGGCAGGTCAAGCAGGAGTTTGGTGAGATTCCGTCAAACGCCTTTGCCGATCCCCCTTATTTATACGGTGACGGCATTCTTCACGGCCTGGGACCGGACATAAAAATGAAAATCTGTGGCGGAAGGAAAACACCGTCTATCCTTAGAAGCAGATTTGACTACTGGTTGAACGAAAAGGCGAGGGATAAGGGAGTAGAGATACGTGATGAGGCCAGGGTTACTTCTATTACGGAAGAAAGAGACAGCTACATAGTGGAGGTGGAGAAGGAAGGGAAGAGGCAAAAACTCAAGTCAGGGTTCATAATTGGGGCAGATGGCGCAACCTCCATGGTGAGGAGTTACCTCTATCCCGACCTCAAGCCACGGTTTACGCAATGTTATCAAGAATGGTATGAAGGAGACATAGAACGTCTGTACAATCTTGATAGGAAAGTATCGCACGCGTTTCTGCCTCTTGAGGCAGGTCTCCCAATGGAACCGACCGCTATGTTTCAGAAGGGGGATCATTTTGTACTTGACACCGATACAAAAATGGGCAAGGCAAAGGAGCTAATGGCTGCGGGGAAACGTGTAATCAAGAATTGCGGGATTGATCTTCACGAGCCGGCTCGTAAGGGCGCGGCGCTAATACCTAGTCTATATAAGGAGCTGTTTTCTGGGACCTTCGTTCCAGCCAGGGGAAACATTCTGTTAGTCGGTGACGCCGGTGGTCTGCTTGTACCTATAACTGGCGAAGGTATTGGAACCGCGATGATGAGCGGCTTTTCAGCCGCAGCGGCCATTGTCAGAGCTGTGGAGTCTGGAGGGGAGGCTGAGAAGTACTATCTAGAAAATATAGACGATATGTTATCAAAGTTTAAACAGATCTATTCTCTTGCACCTAAGTTCCGTGAGAACTCAACTAAAGGGTTAGAAGCCTGGATGAGCGTGATGGACGAGGTGTGGGATTTAACCGACATTCTGTTCTAGGTGTCATTTGCCAATTAATGCTTTTTAGGTAATGCGGCCAGATAACTAATGCCCATATAACATAGGGGGTAGTCAGGTGCCCAATAAAATCACCCCGGAATGCGTAAGCTGTGGCTCCTGCGAGACTGAATGTCCCAACAAGGCCATCAGTGAGGGGGAGCCGATTTACCAGATAGATCCTACGCGCTGCACCGAGTGTGCTGGCTCCTAACCCGGAGCCCAGATGTGCTGAGGTATGCCCTGTGGATGCTTGTGTCCCTGACGACGATCACAAGGAAAGCCATGATAGCCTTATGGCGAAATGGAGGAATCTGCATCCTGGAGAAACGCCCAAGTAACTTGGGCGTTCTAATGACAGTACATTTTTTGTGAACAACATCAGGGATTTCTGCATTGAACACTTCTTATAGCTTCTCATATATAAAGGGGAAAAAGGAGATGAAAAAAGGTGAGGGGAGTGAAGAGGAAATTCACCTGCAAAAAGGATGGAGACACGGTGGAAATACGCGACCCTATCTGCGATATGCTCGGCGGGTGAAACTGTATATTGGTCCTGGCGGGCCTCATCGAGCCAAATGACAGCTTATGTAGATTCTGCCAAGAGGGCAGGATGTCCATTAACTAATTAGTTATTCCAGTTGCACTGAAGACGAACAACGATGGTGGAAAGAGGCGACATTGAAAGGGGGTAAAGTATGAGCATGCCACTTGAAGGTCTAAGGGTTGTTGACGTAACAATTCTACTACAGGGCCCTGCGGCTACCGCGATGCTTGGAGACCTGGGAGCCGAGGTCATCAAGGTAGAGGAGCGCACCGGCGGCGACATAACGCGCGGGTTCTGGAGCATGTATGGTGTACCCATGGAGTACGGCAATGGCCGGAACTGGGTGGTCGACAACCTCAACCGTAACAAGAAAGGTATAACGCTGGACCTAAGGAAGGACGAGGCTAGGCAGGTGCTCTATGAACTCGTTAAGAAGTCTGACATCTTTGTGGAGAACTTCCGCGTAGGCGTAGCGAAAAAGCTAGGGTTGGACTACGAGGTTTTGCGGCAGCATAATCCCAAGCTTATCTATGCCAGTGCCTCGCCATGGGGGCCTCGAGGTCCGGAAGCTGCCAAACCTGCTATGGACCCTATCATAGCGGCTCGCTGTGGGTTTGTGCATCAACTATGCACCGAAGGTGAGCCTTATTACGGCATACTGCCCGGCATGTGTGATCAGACCGGGGGTTTGATGCTGGCGTATGCCATAATGGCAGCAGTAGTTGCCCGGGAGCGCTTGGGAGTGGGGCAGAAGGTGGAGGTATCGTCACTTGCAAGCATGACCTGGCTACAGAGCCAGACGGTTCAGGGGTGTTTGATTACTGGGAAGACACCCGTTCGCGGGAGCAGATACGACTTAATTTTTCCCTTAAACAATTCGTACAGGGGCTCGGATGGGAAGTGGTTTCAGCTCAACTTAGTTCGCCATGACTATTGGCCCCCCTTCTGCAAAGCGCTCGGCCACGAAGAGTTGGAAAATGACCCCCGCTTTGACACGGTAGATAACAGAGTTGCCAACTGCGTCGAGCTTACTAAGATATTGGAAGAGGTCTTTGCCACAAAGACACGGGCAGAGTGGTTCGATATCTTCAATAGCCAGAGTTTCCAGTATGAATCCATCCAGTCCATCGCTGACTTGGTTGCAGACCCTCAGATGGTTGAAAATAACTATTTCGTTGATGTCCCCTATCCCGGTCTGGGTCCTGTTAAGATGATCAATGTACCCTTTCGCTTGAGCGAGACACCGGGATCAATAAGAAGCATTGCACCTGAACATGGCCAACACACTGAGGAGGTATTAACTGAAATCCTGGGATATTCCTGGGACAAAATCGCAGAGCTGCAAGAAAAGGAAGCGATATGAAGCCCCTCGAGATGATGGGCTTTCTGTTTCTTCTGTTATGTGAAACGGTTTAAGGAGGCACTGCTTTGAAGGTCCTGGTTGCGTACATGTCGCAGACAGGGAATACCAGGAAGGTTGCTGAGGCCATCTTTGAGGAGATCCATGCCGAAAAGGACTAGTTTCTGATATTGCAGACAACCGATGCAAATAGTCCTGCTATTAGCCAACTTACTTACATGCATACATCGGAATCTTTGTCCAGTCATGTGTACGATTCTTTAATACCGTTTAGCTTTTAGATTAAATAGGGATTATTATTACACTATAATATCGAGAGCATTATTTTAAGGAGCATAAGGTTTATAAGAGGTTCCAAGTTATACTTGTGTAAGGAAATCAATCACTGACTGATTAAAGAGTGTGCCATTTTCTAGGTTGGGAAGATGGGCGGCATTATTGATTTCCAGTCTTTTAGCACCAGGTATCCTGTCTGCAACTAACTGCGAGATGGCCAGCATATCCGACAAATCCTCATCTCCAATCATCACAAGAGTCGGGACATGTATTTCATTTAGTCGAGAAATAACATTAAATCCTGGACTTGTTTCTGGGTATTTATCAACAACTGAATAGTAGTTATCCAATATCATCTCACGCACTAGTGAAATCACGTCTAAAGAGACGGTATCCCGTTTTCTTTTTAGTCCGACAACCCAGATATCTATTAGAAGGTCAGCTACTTCTTGACGTTTGCCATCGGCAATAAGCTCTTCAAGAATAGCGTCTTTCTCCAAGGTTTCTACATCTTGATATTCATACCCATTAAGCCCAGGTGAAACAAGAATCAAGCGATTAACAGCTTCAGGATGTGCAATTACCAATTCAATTGCAACCTTCCCACCCAGAGAGCATCCCACGATATTTACGTTCTTTAATTTCAGGTTTTGGATGAAGTAGAACATATCTTCAAAATGGCTGAATGGCTCACTAGGAGCAGGAGATTTCCCATAACCGCGGAAGTCGGGTATGATAACTTGAAAATACCTTGAAAGCTTACGGCACTGTTCTGCCCACATACGATGGTCCGCAAGACCGGAATGAAGCAACAAAAGTGGTTTTCCAGTTCCCTTCATTTCAAAATATAGCTTAGTATTTTGTATTTTGGCAAAGCCTGTCTTTATCTGCATCTTGGTACAACCCTTAGGAATGAATCAAAGTCTTCAGATTATATCCTTATACCATTATGCGCATCAAGTTTAAAGTGGGAAAAAACGAAAGGGAGTCCTTCCATACCACTCCACTGAATCAAGTTTCATAGAAGCTAGAACCGACATACCCCTTTTAGACAACCGCTTTTATCAACACCCTGCCAGTGTCACTTGCCCGTCTTTACCATAAGGACACAGTGCATCGTACCCATACAATGATTTCCGGGCGAAATCCGCAACATTATGTGCTATACTAACGTGAACGTTTTTTGCACGGAGATATTTAAGTCCGTTTTATCTGTTCGGAGGTCATCATGGCAAGGAAGTTGAAGGCTGAACAAGTGAGAAAGGTCTGCGACCCGAATAGCCTGGGCTTTGAAAGCACCGAAAAACTCGAACCCGTGCAGACTATCATCGGGCAGAGCCGGGCGCTTCAGGCTATCCAGTTCGGCCTGGGCATACCGAATTTCGGCTTCAATATCTATGCCGCCGGGCTGCCGGGCACAGGCAAACGCACAGCCATCGTAGCTTTCCTCGAACGCATAGCCAGGGATAAGGAGGTGCCGCCCGACTGGTGCTACGTGCACAACTTCCAGGACGCCTACAGACCCAGGGCGCTCAGGCTCAAAGCCGGCACGGGCGTTCAGTTTCAAAAGGACATGAAGAAGTTCATCGAGAGCGCTCAGTCGGAGGTGCGCAAAGCTTTCGAAAGCGAGGACTACGGCAAAAGACGTGACGCCACTGCCCACGCTTTCAACGAAAAGAGGGAAAAGCTGTTCAACCAGCTTAACCAGATGGCGCACGATAAGGGCTTCGCCATCCAGATGTCCCCTATGGGACTGCTTCTCATACCCATTGTCAACGGCAAGCCCCTTTCGGAGCAGGAGATGCTGGCGCTCGTCCCTCAGCAGAAGGAGGAGCTTGCCAAAAAGCGCGAGCAGATTCAGGACCAGATTAAAGAGGCAATGGCGCAGATGAGAAACTGGGACCGCGAGGGCGGCGAGCAGATTGAGAAGATGGACGAGGAGGTGGTCAAGTTTGTCCTCGATGCCCCCATCGAAGAGCTTGCTAAAAAATACGGGGAGAATCCCGATGTCTCTGGATATCTGAAAGATATCGAGAAGGACATCATCGAGAATATGAACCTCTTCCGCTCCCCATCGGAGCCCGACCCCGCCAATCCCTTCGCCCGCATGGCTGCCATCCAGACCCTCAGAAAGTACGAGGTCAATGTCCTGGTAGATAACTCGCACCTCAAAGGCGCTCCCGTCATCATCGAGACGAATCCCACGTTCAATAACCTGGTCGGTCGTCTTGAAAAGGAGGCGTACTTCGGCGCCGTGTCCGCCGACTTCACCATGATTCGCCCCGGCTCCCTGCACAAAGCCAACGGCGGCTACATTGTGCTCAGGATAGACGATGTGCTGCGCAACCTGCTGTCGTGGGACATAATCAAACGCTCCCTCAGAGAGAAGAAGATAATCATCGAAGACCTGGCGGAGCGGTTCGGCTTCCTCAGCATGAAAAGCATCCTGCCCGAGCCTGTCCCTCTGAATATCAAGGTCATCATCATCGGCGAAAACATGTATTACCACACGCTTTACAGCCTCGACCGCGAGTTCGCCGAGCTGTTCAAGGTCAAAGCCGATTTCGATAGCAGGATGGACTTAAACAAAGAGAACCTGAAACAATACAACAGTACGCTCTGCGCCGTCTGCGGCAAAGAGAGCCTGCGCCATCTGGACAAGAAGGCTGTAGCCAAGATTATCGAACACAGCTCCCGCCTCGCCGAGGACCAGCGCAAGCTGTCCACCAGATTCGCCGAGATAGCGGACATCATAAGAGAAGCCAACTACTGGGCGAGCAGCGATGGCGCAAAGCTGATAAGCGGCGAGCATGTTTCCAAAGCAATCGAGCAGAAGGTTTACCGCTCCAATCTGATATACGAGCGCATCAGGGAGATGATAGAGCGCGATGTCCTCAAGATAGATACCAGAGGGAAAGTCGTGGGGCAGGTGAACGGACTCTCGGTAATCGCCTTCGGCGACCTCTACTTCGGCAGGCCCAACCGCATCACCGCCAGCATCGCCTCCGGCCGCGAGGGAGTGGTGGACATCGAGCGGGAAGCCAAGCTGGGCGGCCCCATTCACACCAAGGGCGTGCTCATACTCAGCGGCGTGATGGCGGAACGCTATGCCGCCACAGCACCGCTTTCACTCTCTGCACGACTGGTCTTCGAGCAGAGCTACGAAGAGGTGGAAGGCGACAGTGCCTCGACCACAGAGCTGTATGCCCTGCTCTCGGCTCTGGCGAACGTGCCTATCAAGCAGGGCATCGCCGCCACCGGCTCCATCAACCAGAAGGGCGAGGTTCAGGCAATCGGCGGCGTGAACCAGAAGATAGAGGGCTTTTACGATGTATGCAAAGCCAAGGGCCTGACCGGCGACCAGGGCGTGATAATCCCCGGGAGCAACGTGCAGAACCTCATGCTCCGCGAAGATGTGGTGGAGGCGATAAAGAAAGGCAAATTCACCGTTTACAGCGTCAAGAATGTGGACGAGGGCATAGAGATACTCACCGGCATCAAAGCGGGCAAGCGGCTCAAGAGCGGCAAGTTCCCCAGGGGCTCAATCAACGGCATGGTTCAGGACCGCCTGGAGCAACTTGCCAAAGGTCTGAAAGAATTCGAGAAGAAGCCCGAGGAAAAGAAGAAGCCGGGCAACAAGAACAACAATTCCTCATAACAGACAAGGGACTTAAGCCCCTTGTTAAGTCCGCGAGTCGTAGGGGCACAGCGCGCTGTGCCCTTATACATTTTCATCGAAGGTGCAAACGCATTATAATGGTCTGGGCGAACTACCGAGAAGCGGCGTTACGGAGGAGGCATTTTGGACAAGTATCTCAAGGCGACAGCCACTTTCGACTCCGACAATGAAGCCATAAAGCAGAAGGCGAAGCAACTGGCACAGGGAAAGAACGATGATATAGAAAAAGCAAAAGCTCTCTTTTACTTTGCGAGAGACGAGATTTCTTATAACCTATATACCCCGAAACACATGCCGGAGCATTTCAAAGCCAGCGTTACGCTGGCCAGAGGCACAGGGTACTGCGTCCAAAAAGCCGTGCTGCTGATTACTCTGGCTCGCGCTGCCGGCATACCGGCGCGGTTATGCTGCGCCAAAATAAGAAATCACCTCGTGCCGCCCAAGGTACTGGAGAGGCTTAAAACAGATATATTCCCCTGGCACGGCTATGCCGAGTTATATCTCGAAGGAAAGTGGATTAAGGCAACATCTGCCTTCGACATCGTGATGTGTCAGGAACGCAGGCTTATTCCGGTTGAGTTCGACGGACGCCATGATGCCAGGTTCCCCGATAAGAATCTGGACGGCAAGCCCCACATAGAGTATTTACTTGACCGGGGTATTTTCGATGATATACCTCTCGACGAAATCCGCAAGGCGCTGATAGAGAGAAACCTGCTCGACCCGAAGGAGCTCTTCGGTAAATGAACGGGGCAATCACTTAATCGGTGAAAGCATACGGGCGCAACCCTTACTATTGCTTCCTCATGATGAAGCACGTCGAATGGTACTGCTCCGGCGTCACCTTAAACATATCGATTTCACGCTGGTTCCGGTCGATCAGGGCAAGCAATTCGGGGTCATTGGCACACTGAGGACGCATCTCATCGATGAGCTTCTGCAGAGGAACGCAGTACTCGTTCCACCAGACATCCTGGTCCAGTATAAAATAGTCGATTAAATCATAGCCGCAAGAGGATATCTTTCTCAGCTTCTCCTGTAAATTTCCAGTTTCATCATGTACTACAAGGAAGCCGTTTGGTTTGAGGAACCTTGCCCAATCGCGGAGGCCCTTTTCGAAGCCAACTACATATATCGAGCCCTCGGACCAGATTATATCAAAGCTCTGCTCCGGGAAATCCATATCCACCATTGAGCGCCTTAGAGTCCTCATCCGGTGCGAAAGCCCCGCTTTTTTTATCTTAGCATCGAATCTGGCGAGAGCACGTTCATCGATATCGAGAGCTACTATCCGTCCATCGCATAATTTAGCCAGTTCCATGGTGGAGACGCCGGAGCCGCACCCCACATCGAGGATAGCAGGTCTATCTATTCTGGGAAGCAGTTTAAATGCCTTCTTCGTAAATTTGCAGAGGCGCGCTCTTACAAGGTCTTTCCCGGACTCGAATTTCTCCAGTGTCGTCATCAGACATCAGCCCCTTTATAATTCTTGAGAAAGTTGAATCTCACTGAGTTAACCAAGACAGCGCTTCGAGTATTTTAACCTTGACATGCCTACATATCAATGCTATATTAGTTATGGACGTATGTTCATAACTCAATCGTAACTCAGGGAGATTACAGCGTATGCCCAGACCGATTAAGTGGCGACGGGTCGACTTCGTACCCCAGATAACCTTCTTCAAACCAGCGGGAATTCCTCTGCATGCCCTGGAAGAGGTGCGCCTCTCCGTCGAGGAGGCAGAGGCAATCCGTCTGAAGGATTTGGAAGGTCTGGAACAGGAGGAATGCGCCCAGAAGATGAATATCTCCCGTCCCACCTTCCATCGAGTACTGGAGTCCGCACGCAAGAAACTGGCGGATGCGCTGCTCAACGGCAAGGCTATCCGTATCGAGGGGGGCAACTTTGAGATGGCGATGCGCCGCTTCAGGTGCGTCAAACGGGGCCATGAATGGGATGTGCCTTTCGAGGATATGTTGACAGGCCCTCCGCCCACATGTCCCAAATGTCAGAGCCCTGACATTCAGCCCTCGCCCGGTTTCGGCATGAAACGTGGGGTGAACAAAGCGTCAGGAAGCATTGACGACAAATCCGCTTCTCATGTTGAACATAAATCAGGCGAACTTACATTACAATCCAGATGTTCAAGCAGCAATTAGGCGGTGATGTTTCCTCTCAATCAACTTAAGAAGTGAGTTATACTCAGAAAAAACTGCTACCGGAGGTAATAGATGGCTGTGCACATTACCACTCTCAGCGAGAACACCGCTCAGTTTGGCTTTCTTGGCGAATGGGGCCTGAGCATCCTGGTGGAGACAGAGAGCGCCAGAGTGCTGCTCGATACTGGCTTAAGCATATCGGCTGTGTACAACGCCGACCTTATGGGTATCGACTTCTCCACCATCGATGCCATTGTGCTCAGCCACGCTCACGGAGACCACACCGGCGGTTTGCGGGATGTACTGAGGCGCGTGAGGAAGCAGGTGCCGGTCATAGCCCATCCCGACATCTGGATACCTAAATACGTCGTCTTCGGTGAGATGAGCCGCTATGCCGGGATGCCCTATATGAAAGAAGACCTCGAAAGCCTCGGCGCCGTGTTCAACCTTACGAGGAAGCCCTTCAAGATAAGCGACGACATAATGACCACCGGCGAAATTGAGATGACTACAGACTACGAGACCATCGACGACAGGCTATTTGTGAAGAAGGGCAACAAGATGATACCCGACTTGCTTGCAGACGACCTTGCACTCATAGTGAAGACAGATGAGGGCCTGCTTCTGATTACCGGGTGTGCGCACCGCGGCATCATCAATACGGTCAGGCAGGTGCAGAAGCTCACGGGAGGAGAATACATACACACCATTATCGGCGGCACGCATCTGATGGTGGCTTCACCGGAGCGCGTTGAGAAGACTGCTCGCGAGCTGAAGGAGCTGGGCTTACAGAGGCTGGGCGTATCTCATTGCACCGGCTTCAACGCCTCTGCGGCTCTGGCAAAGGAGTTCAGCGAGGTCTTTTTCCTGAATAATGCGGGTACACAAATAACCCTGGAATAGAAAGCAAGTCTCAACCCGGAGTAATACTCGATTAAGCAAACCCACGAGGAGAATATAATGAAAATAGCAGCAGTATCAGAGGATGGCTACAAAATCAGCCAGCACTTCGGACGTGCCCCGTACTACGTAGTGCTCACAGTGGAGGACGGGAAAATCCTGAATAAGGAGACTCGCCCCAAAGCCGGGCATCACACCTTCGCCGCACACGAGCCTCATAAAATGGCACCGGGGGAAAGACACGGATGCGATGCAGGTTCGCAGAGCAGACATGCCAGCATGGCTGAGACTATATCCGACTGTCAGGTATTGTTGGCAGGAGGTATGGGATGGGGTGCCTATGAGAGCCTGAAGAGCTACAACATCGAAACCATAGTAACCGATGTGGACAACATCTATAAAGCTGTGGAGCTTTACCTCAAGGGCAAGCTGCCCAACCTGATGGACAGGCTGCACTAAAGCTAAAAGACATGCCAGTTTGAGACTAACCTGATATAATTGCTACGGAGGCAATATAGTGTCAACTGAAGAACAGATAAGAGACAAGCTTGAAGATGTGCTTGTGCCGGGCTCGATGCGCAGCCTGAACAAGCTCAACCTGGTTCGCAGCATCGCGTTCGCCAACGGCAAGGTGGACATCGCCATCGCCACGGCAGCGCTGAGTCCGCATTCGCAGGAGTGGCTGAAAGCCAGGGCTAGCGATGTCGTCAAAGGGCTTCCTAAAATTAAACAGGTGAACATTGATTTCGTCGATTCTCAGCCGAAAGAGCTCAACGAGGTCAAGCACATCGTTGCCATCATGAGCGGTAAGGGCGGCGTGGGCAAGTCGCTGGTCACCAGCCTCATCGGCATCTCTCTGGCGCGCCGTGGTTACGATGTGGGAATACTGGATGCCGATATCACAGGTCCCAGCATACCCCGTATGTTCGGCATCAGCGGTCGCCCCGCCGGCAGCGAAACGGGAATTCTACCGCCTCTGTCCCACCTGGGCATCGGAATCATGTCGATAAACCTCCTCTTGCCCAACGAGGACGATGCCGTCATCTGGCGCGGCCCCATCATAGCAAAGACCATCACTCAGTTCTGGGAGAATGTGCTCTGGGGCAAGCTCGATTATTTGCTGGTCGATTTGCCGCCGGGCACAGCAGATGCCCCGCTGACCGTTATGCAATCTCTGCCCCTCTCAGGTGTAGTTATCGTATTCAGCCCGCAGGAGCTGGCAGCGATGGTAGTAAAAAAAGCCATGCAGATGGCAAAAAAAATGGGCGTGCCCATACTCGGAGTAGTGGAGAATATGAGCTATTTCCTGCTGCCCGACAGCGGTAAGAAGATAGAGCTTTTCGGTAAAAGCAAAGGGCAGGAGATGGCTAAAGCAGCAGCGGCACCGTTGCTGGGGCAGATTCCCATCGACCCCCAGCTTGCTCAACTCTGCGACGAGGGGCACATCGAGCGCTACGATTCGAAGGAGCTCACCAGTTTCGCCGCAGCTTTCCTGAAGGCTATGCCAGGCAAAGCTTCCGATATGGTCACATAGATGGAAGACGCACAGCAAAGAATGTGGGCGGGTTACTCGGACACCGTTATCGACCACGCGCAGAACCCCAGAAATGTGGGGGCGCTCCCCGATGCTGACGGACACGCCGGTATAACCACCCATGATTGCAGGGATACACTGGAGATATGGCTCAAGGTCAAGAACGACATCATTCAGGAAGCAACCTTCTGGACCGATGGATGCGCTGCCACAGTAGCCGCCCTCAGCATGACCACCGAGCTTGCCAGGGGAAAAAGAGTTATCGAGGCTTTCAAGATTACCCCGAAGAACATTCTTGACGCCCTGGGAGGGCTGCCCGAAGGCAATGTACATAACGCAGAGCTTGCAGCAACCACGCTCAAAGCAGCGATAAAGAACTATCTCACTATCAAAGACCAGCCCTGGAAGAAACTCTACCGAAAATAGCAGACGTTTAGAATTGAACTGTTACTGGTCAGGCGGGGAAGCCTACCTGATTACATCTACATCCATAAAGGGGCGTAATACCTCAGGGACCGCAACGCTGCCATCGGCTTGCTGATAGTTCTCCAGTACGGAGATGAGCACGCGAGGCAAAGCCAACCCGGAGCCGTTCAGAGTATGCACAAACTCGGGCTTGGCATTGGGTTGAGGGCGATAACGGATATTGGCACGGCGCCCCTGGAAATCGCTGCAATTGCTGCATGAGCTTACTTCCAGCCACTCCTCGCAGCCGGGCGCCCACATCTCGATGTCGTAGGACTTCGTTGAGGCAAATCCCAGATCGCCGCTGCAAAGCTGAATCACACGGTACGGCAAGCCCAGCTTCTCGCAAATCTCCGAGGCGTCCTTCACCATTTTCTCAAGCTCATCATCCGATTTCTCAGCCTCGACGAACTTGTAAAGCTCCACCTTATCGAACTGATGCCCCCTCTTGATGCCGCGGGTATCCTTGCCCGCTGACATCTTCTCGCGGCGGAAGCAGGCGGTGTAGGCTACGTAGTAGAAAGGCAGCATGCTGGGCTCGATTATCTCGTCGCGGTGCAGATTGGTCAGCGGCACCTCGGCGGTGGGCACGAACCATAAATCGTCCTCTTCGTCATGGTAAAGGTTATCGGCGAACTTGGGCAGGTTCCCCGACCCCACCATGGTCTCCCGCTTGACCATGAACGGGGGGTAAATCTCCGTATAACCGTGCTTTTTCGTATGCAGGTCGAGGAAAAAGGCAATGAGCGCCCTCTGCAGCCGGGCTCCCAGCCCTTTCAGCACATAGAAGCGGGTGCCCGAAATTTTAACGCCGCGCTCGAAGTCGATGATGCCCAGCCTGGTCGCGAGGTCCCAGTGTGCCAGAGGTGTGAAATCCAACTTTCTCGGTTCGCCCCACTTGCGCACCACTATATTATCGGCGGAGTCCTTGCCTAAAGGTACGCTGGAGTGTACCAGATTGGGTATCCTGAGCATGAGCTCGTTGAGCTGCCCCTCGATGCGCTCGACCTCCGTCTCCAGCGATTTTATCTGCTCGCCCACATCCCTCATCTCAGCGAGAAGCTGCTCGGGCTTATCCTTCATTTTCGCTATCTCTTTGCTTACCTGCTTCTTCCTCGCCCGCAGGCTCTCCGCCTCTTGAATCAAGCGGCGCCGCTCACCATCGAGTCGCAGCACCTCTTCGAGTCCGGAGACCTCGCCGCGTCGGGCAAGGTTCTCCCTCACCTGGTCGGGATTCTGTCTTATGAATTGAAGGCTAAGCATCTTCTTTACCCTGTTTTGTCTTCAACTGAGGGAACAGAATAACCTCTCTTATCGATTGCTGGTTTGTAAGTATCATAACCAATCTGTCAATACCCACGCCAAGCCCCCCGGTGGGCGGCATGCCGTACTCCATAGCACTGAGAAAGTCCTCGTCCATCCTCTCCACCTCCTCATCGCCCAGCTCGGCGCGCATGCGCTCCTGCTCCTCGAAGCGCTTTCTCTGTTCAATCGGGTCGTTTAGCTCGGTGAAGGAGTTAGCCACCTCCATGCCTCCGATGAAGCACTCGAACCTCTCCACCACGCGGGGTTCGCCCGGCTTGCCTTTTGCCAGCGGCGATATTTCAACCGGATGGTCCAGAACAAAAGCAGGCTGGATGAGGGTAGGTTCAACGAAAGCGGAGAACATCTTGTCCACTATCCTGCCCCAGCTCATATCCCTGTCCACTTCCACGCGCAGCTCTCTGGCTTTCTCCCGCAGGGCGCCAAGGTCTCGATATTTCGGGTCGAGGTAATCGACGCCGCATTTATCGAGCAGCTCGTCTCTGAGCTGTACCCTCCGCCAGGGCGGAGTGAGATTTATCGTATTCCCCGCGAAGTTGACTTCCAGCGCTCCGGCGACCTCCTGAGCCACAAAGCACACCATCTGCTCCACCATCTCCATGACCTTGTTGTAGTCGGCGTACGCCTCGTAGCTCTCCAGCATGGTGAACTCGGGATTATGTTTGATGGATACGCCCTCGTTGCGGAAGATGCGCCCAATCTCATAGACCTTGTCCAGCCCGCCGATGATAAGTCGCTTGAGATAAAGCTCCAGCGCAATCCGCAGATAGAGCGTCTGCTGCAGCTCATTGTGATAAGTGGAAAAGGGACGCGCCAGCGCCCCCGCAGCTATGGGCAGCAGCACCGGCGTCTCCACTTCGATGAACCCGCGTCCGTCGAGAAAACGGCGCACGGCGGCAATGATGCGGCTGCGTTTATAAAATATCTCCCTGGTCTCTTCGCTGGAGATAAGGTCGAGATACCTCTGGCGGTAGCGCTTCTCCACATCGGTGAGACCGTGCCACTTCTCGGGCAGAGGCAGAAACGATTTGGAGAGTAAAGCGAAATCCGAGACCTCGATGGTGATTTCGCCGCTCTTTGTTCTGAATATGCTGCCGCTCACTCCTATGAAATCGCCTATGTCGAAATCATGGAGGAACTCATATCTCCCCTCGCCGAGCGTATCGCGGCGAAAGTAAGCCTGTATTTTGCCCGTGCCGTCTCTGACATCGGTAAAAGTCGCCTTTCCCATGCCGCGCTGCGCCATAATGCGTCCGGCAACACTTACTTCAGGGCGTCCGGAATCGGTCTTCTCCTGCTGCTGGAAAAGGGCGATTGCTTCCTGTACGGTGTGGGTTCGGGGGTAACGGTGAGGGTAGGGATCGATGTTGCGACTGCGCAGCTTCTGCAGCTTTGCCAGCCGCTGTCCGGTTATCGCTTCTTTCCTATCCGACATCTCATGAGCCTGAATAAATTGGTCAACGAGACCCCTGAATATTTAATTTATTCTACGGCCATTATCTTGAACTTAACCGACCCTGCCGGAGTCTGCACCCCAACCTCGTCGCCTATCTTCTTGCCCATCAAAGCCTTACCGACCGGCGACTCGTTGGAAATCTTGCCCTCGGTGGGGTTAGCCTCGGCGCTGCCGACGATGGTATAGTACTCCTTACCGCCGTCTTTGCTCCTGACAGTGACTTTCGAGCCAAGTCTAACCGAGGACGAGGAGCCTTTCTCCTCATGAATAATGGAGGCGTTCTTAATCATCTTCTCTAGAGTGAGAATGCGCCCCTCGACGAAAGCCTGCTCGTTTTTGGCATCGTCGTATTCAGCGTTGTCGACAGTGCCGCCAAGTTCCTTAGCTCTGTGGATCTGGTCGGCAACTTGCTGGCGGCGTACAGAACGCAGATAATCGAGCTCTGCCTTCAGCTTCTCCAACCCTTCGGGTGTGAGGAAGACCTCTTTCTGCACCGTCTACCTCCTCCATCCATCCTGCCAATTAAAAAAGAGAGAGCCAGCTAACCCTCTGTCACTGTCTCTCAAGTGTTGGTCATTATAACGGAATTTCCCATCCTTGTAAAGAGTGGTGCTCAAAAATGTCGGAAATGGGTCCGGTTAGCTTGCCATATTGCCATATTTGGCGAGCGTTTTTGAAAGTTTGATTTGTATTTTCCTCTTCCGTGATGGCTCTTTCGCCGAGGATGAGGGCATTCTATTGCCTTCCTCAATTGTCTCTGCGACCTTCTCTATCTCCGGCATTGTTTTCAAAATATCGACCAGGGGTACAGGGTTCTCTAAGGAGAGCCTCATGATAACATCCTTCTCCACCGAGCCGTTGATATCCAGTACCTTTAACTGCCGTATGGACTTCAACCGATTTTGAAATTGCATGATTTGCTCCAGATTAACGGCAGGTGAAATCGTTAGCTCAACCACGTCGTTCTGGAGGGCAAGGTTGTCATTTGTACCTTTAGTCGCAGATTCTTTCTGCACGGCGGCAGAGGCGTTTTCCTCATTGAGTGAATCGGAGGTTGTACCTCTACCGAATAATTGAGACAGCTTTCTGGCGAACTCTCTGACCGGAGAAGCTTCCTTCGACTTCACCGTAACGCCCGCTCCGATAGAAGCATCGCCAGCCAGGGCAGGCTGCGCCGTTCGCGCGTTATGCAGCTCCTCCAGCGCAATCTGCTCGCGGGTGAGCGCCTCGACGGATTCCTGATAGTATTGCTGCATCTGTTCCACATGCTGTTTGACCTTCTGCTCCAGGAGTCGCTGATATTCCCTGTTTTCCAGCGTCAGCTTCCTCTTTTCCAGTGCCTTTCCCATTCTCATGCTCAGGTCGTCAAGGTCAAAAGGCTTTGTCACATAGTCATAGGCGCCGAGCTTCATTGCCTCGACGGCGGTCTCCGTGTCCACCACAGCGGTCATCATAATGACACAGGTATCCGGGTGATTAGTGACTATCTGAGGCAACGTTTCCATTCCCGACATCCCCGGCATCTTGATATCCATAAGCACAAGGTCGAAATCCTTCACGAAAGCTTTCCATAGCGCTTCTTTGCCATCGGCGGCTACTTCACATGCGTAGCCCTCCTCCCCCAGCCTGCGGCAAATAATATTTCCGATCGACTCCTCGTCATCTACTATCAATATAGTCCCTTTTACTTCCTCCATCTGACACTCCCCCTCTTAGTTTTGATAAAGGCTGCTTCATCTGGTACTTCTTCGGGGACTACGGGTATCTCTACAACAAAAGTAGCTCCCTCCCCAATCTTGCTTCTGGCATATATGCGTCCGTTATGTGCTTCAACGAGACCGTAGCAGATACTGAGTCCCAGACCTGTCCCCTTGCCCACTCCTTTAGTGGTGAAGAAAGGATCAAAAATCCTCTTCAAGTTCTCCTCAGCTATGCCAGGCCCGTCATCCGTGAATACAACCTGTATCATATCGCCATACCGCCTCGTCCGGACGACGAGCTTGCCCTTTCCGTGAGCATCGAGCATAGCCTGCTCTGCATTATTGATGATATTCACAAAAACCTGCTGCATCTGGTGAAAATCAGCCATCGTCCCGGGCAGATTTTGGTCAAGCTCAACCTCTAACTCTACGTTATGTATCTTCATCTGGTGGGCGCTGAGTTCCAATGTCTTCTCGATAGCCTCATTGATTGATATGAAACGTTTTTCAGGCTCATGCCTGCGGGCGAAGGAAAGCAAGTTTTTAGTGATTTTACCAGCGCGCTGTGCCTCTCTGTAGATAATATTCAGGTCTTTCTTTACAGATTCATCGATGTCTTTTCTAGCAGAGAGCAACTGAGCGTACCCCTGCACCGCGGCGATAGGGTTATTCAACTCATGGGCAACGCCTGCAGCCAGTTCGCCCACAGCAGCCAGCCTTCCGGCAAGCCGAAGCTGCTCCTCCATTTTTTGTTTCTCCTCCTCCGCCTTTTTGCGCTCGGTGATATCCCTGATTGAAATCAAGGCTGCCTTTCTTCCTCGATATTCGGTTCTTGTGCTTACAGCGCTCACCCATGCCTCTTTGCCATCCGCAGTAAACACACGATATTCATGAATTCGATGCAGGTCTTTCTCGAACACATCTTCCCTGACAATGTTGCGGCCCGCTTCCCTGTTTTCCTCTGGAATAAATTCAAATGGGTCAAGCCCCATCAAAGCATCTGCGGAACTAACCCCAGCTACCTTAGCAGCGGTCTGATTGGCAAGCACAATCTTCATAGTCTCGGCATCGAGAACGATGAGACCATCAAGTGTGCTCTCAAACAAGACCTTATAATCCCGTTCGCTCAGCCTGAGCGCTTCCTCCATACGCTTGCGCTCCGTAATATCTCGACCAACCCCTAGCGCTCCGGTCACTTCTCCATCGGGACCGAATAACGGAGTTGAAATTACCTCGCCATACTTCCTTGCCCCATCCTTAGCGATAAATACCCATTCAGATGTTGCTCTCTCCCCATTAAGTACGCCCATCGCAACAGGAATTGCACATTCCATCGATTCCGGTGCCAGGATATCC